>NZ_JBEZZR010000007.1:242280-269610 GCF_040639325.1 Actinoplanes sp. NPDC023936
GGGCGACGGCTGGGGTGGGCGAGCCGTAGGTGAGGCAGGTTAGACGGGCGGGAAGCCTGCGTGGGCTACGGCTCGGGTGGGCGAGCCGTAGGTGGGGCGGGTTAAGCGCGCGGATTACGTGTGTGGGCTACGGCTCGGGGGGCTGTTCGGGGGACGCGACGGTGATGGAGTGGAGTTTTACGCCGGCTGCCTGCTCCACCACTATGGGAGACCAGGCGTTTCCGGTTCCGCGGCCGGTCAGGCGGCAGTCTCGGATGACCGTGTCGCGATACGTCAGCACCGTGACCACGCCGTCGATCTCGCTGCGGCCCCAGCCGGCGATCCGCACCGCGTAGAGCGGCCCCGACCACGTGACGTCCACGTCCGCGATCTCGATGCGGGAGCCGATCTCCGGGGACGAGACGAACCGGTCCGTATTGTCGCCCGGTAGCAGCCGGAAACCCATCTCCACGTCCGTCAACGATGCGCCGGTCACCCGTACGTCATGGACCGAACTGAGGTAGAACCCCTCGATCGCCCGGGACACGGTCAGCCCGGCCACGTCCAGCCGATGCGGGTGATAGGTGGGGCCGACCAGGGTGGCGACGTCGGCGCCGGCCGCACCCCAGTGGACGGCCAGCCCGGTGTATCCGCCGGTCACCGTCACGTCCCGGAGCACGATGTCGCGCACCGCGCCCATCACGCCGATCGCGTTGGCGGTGCGCAGGTCGCCGTGGTCCACCCGGACGCGGCGAACCTCCACGCCGGAGATCCACTCGGGAGCCTCGGTGTACAGGTATTCGCCGATGGTGAGACCGGTACCCCGGTCGCCGCCGTGCTCGCCCGGGTCGGACGGGGCGGGCCGCAGCCCGAGGTCGCTGATCGACACGTCGGAGCCGAGCACGTGCAGCACCGGGTGGCCGGTCCGTTCCGTGGCGACCAGCCAGGTGTCGTCCTCGGAGGCCCCGCGGATGGTCCATCCGCCCGGCACCCGCAGGCCGTCGGCGAGGGGATGCCGGCCGGGCGGGATCTCCAGCTTGCCGGGCGGGCCGGCGAGCAAATCCCGAAGAATCCGGAGATTCTCCACCGAGTCGGCGCCGAGCACCGGACGCAGCGTCATCGCAGCCGCCACGCGGGCCGGTCGCCGGGCACGGGGAGCAGCCGCCACGCGGGCCGGGCGGCGGGCACCGGGCGCAGCGTCACCGCAGCCGCCAAGCCAGGGTCGGCTGGGGGCGGGCCGCTCCGAGCAGCACCGGCGCCTCGATCGGGCCGGGCAGTCGGATCTCGTCGCCGGACAGTTCGACAGCGATCGGGTCGCCGGTCATCACGTCGGCGGCGAGCACTCCGGAGAGCGGCCCCGGCCGGGCCGGCATCGCCCGGTAGGCGACCCGGCGTGCGGCCCGGACGGCCTTGAACGCGGCCCGCGCCGGCCTGCGCCGGGTGAGCTTGTTGCGCGGGGTGAGCGGCAGCGGCGGCGCGGCCGGCACCGGCTGGGTGATCAGCCGCTGCACCGGGGACGCGCCGGGCTGCAGGACCGCGAAGTCACAGCCGGTGAAGGTGTTGGATCCGGTGGTCGGCTCGGGACCGGTGCTCTCCCGTACCGTGATGCGGTTGAACCTCAGGCCCACGACGGGCCGGACGGAGAGCCGCCCGGCCGCCCACGACGGCGGCGGGGTCTCGCCCAGCTCGATCATCAGCAGGCCGTCGCCGTCGAGCTCGCCCTCGGCCAGGTCGAACGCCAGGACCGCCTCGGCGCTCGCCGCGCCCCGCCAGCCCTGCCGGCGGGCCAGCACGGCGCTGCCCCGGATCCGGCCCTGGGCGCGCAGGGCGATCAGGCGGGGCAGTTCCGGGGTGGTCCGGGACGGCCGGACGCGGTCCGCCCACCAGCGGGTGCTGACCTCGTCGAGCCCGATCGAGACGGTGACCCGCACGGGACCGCCGGTGCCGGCCACCTTCACGGCGACGGCGCCGAAGTCCCCGGTGACCCGGCCGATGATGCCCCGGCCGCGAACCGTCTGGTCGACGATCGTCACCGACGGGTGCATGCCGATGGTGAGTTCCAGCGGGAGTTCGGCGGGGACCGACGGCTCGTCGAAGTCGGTGCGGAACCAGGTGCCGACGCTCATAGCGGGGTCCTGGTCAGCATGGGTTCGCGCCGGGTCCACATCCGCTCGACGGTCTCGAACAGTGGGTCGGAGTCGCTCTCGATGTGCCGGAACGTCGCCCGGATCGTCTTGAGCAGGGTGTTCACCGGCCACACCTCCCACTGCGGCACCTGCGGGGTGACCACGTCGGCGCCGCTGCGGTAGAGCCAGAGCCAGAGGCGGGCGCGGCGCACCTGTTCCTCGGAGACCAGCGACGCGCCGTCGTGCAGCGCGGTGATGCTCTCGTCGAGGGTCTTGAAGTACGCGTCGGTGGAGTCCACGACCGTCGACAGCCCGCACGAGCTCCACTCGGACCAGCCGGCCTGGATCACCGGGATGCCGTACGCCGGAAGTTCGTTGCTCACGCTGCCCCGGACCGTGACGCCCAGGTCGGTGAGGCTCCACAGCGCGTTCTTGCTGATCGCCGCGCTCGGCTTGAAGACGAGATGACGGGACGACCGGTGCTCTTTGGCGAGGTTGCCGAAGAAGCCGCTGGAGTCGTAGAGCGCCTGGCTCGGGTGGTCCAGGAACAGCCACTGCGCGTCGTCCCGGCCGGCCGCGAAGGCAGCGGTGTCGGTGAACCAGTCGGCGAGGCTCGGGAACAGCTCCCGGTTGGTGCCGAGCGCGTCGGAGACCGCGTGGTTGAAGACCGCGACGATCGGCTTCTCCGGGTCGAAACCGAACCGGGCCGCCGTGTGGGTGCGCAGGACCGCCCGCTCGGACGGGTTGTTGAGGTCGACGGACGCGGCCGCGCCGCCCCGCCACCAGCTGGGCCGGCCCAGGTTCACCTTGGCGCGCCAGGCGATCAGTTCGGTGGCCCGGCGCAGTTCCTCGCGACGCGGCCAGAGCTTGGTCTCGAACACGTCGCCGATCTGCCGGGTGAGCTCCTCGCGGAACGTGCCGGTGTGCGTGTCGTGCTCGGGGAAGAGCGCGTACGCCTTCAGGCAGCCGGTCTGCTGGGTGTGCACGACCGGGACACCGGCGCGGCGGGCCACCTCGACGGCGAGTCCCCACTGGTCGTAGTCGACGTGGCTGGTGACCAGCGCGATCACGGGCCGGCGGAACTGCTCCTCGTAGAAGGCGGCGAGTCCGTCCCCGTACCGCTGACGCTCGGTTGGTGGTTGCGGCCGCAGCCGCGGCAGTTTCGCGAGGCGCGCGTCGGTCGCGGCCACGTAACCCGAGGTGTCGAACGTCGGTGTGGCGCCGGAGGACTTGCGCACGAGGTCCCAGACGTCGATCGTCTCGTCGGCGCCGTAGGCGGAGGCCAGCTCACGGACCAGCGCGACGTCGAAGCCCTGCCAGAGCGTCTTCTGCCAGGCCTCCTCGACACCGGTGAAGACGACCAGCCGGGACGGATGCATCCGCCGGATCGCGTTGGCCACCGCGAGGTTCCGCAGGGTGACCCGCAGGTCCTGGTGGAAGGCCTCCACCAGGATCACGGCGTCGTCGGAGGCCGGGGGAAGGTTCTTCTGCCAGAAGACTTCGGCAGCGGTGAGGAAGTGTTTCCACTCCTGCTTGTTAGCCTGCAGCCACACGTCAGACCAGATCCCAGGTGAGCGGTGTTCCCTTGGCGGCGTCCGCGGTGAAGACGCGCCCGAGCACGGAGTTGATGGCGTCGGGTTCGAGGCCGCCGGTGGGACGGATGGAGCGGACGTTCTTCTCGGTGACCGGGTCGCCGGCCTTGACGTCCTCGACGACGTAGAGGGAGCGCCTGAACCGCAGGCCCTCCTTCTCCGCCTCGGTCGGGCCGATGCTGGTGGTGCCGAGCGACTGCCAGGCCCGTTCCGATTCCACCACGAGCGCGGCGAGTTCGGCGGGTTCGAGGGAGAACGCCGAGTCCACGCCGCCGTCGGTCCGGCTCAGCGTCACGTGCTTCTCGATCAGGACGGCGCCGAGCGCGACAGCGGCGATCGGCACGCCGATGCCGAGCGTGTGGTCGCTCAGGCCGATCGGCAGCCGCAGCGCCTCGGCCAGCACCGGGATGCGGCGCAGGTTGGTGTGCTCCGGAGGGGCCGGGTACGACGCCGTGCAGCTGAGCACGGTGATGTCGGTGGCGCCGGCGCTCTGTGCGGCGTCGACCGCGGCGGTGATCTCCTTGAGCGTCGCCATGCCGGTGGAGATGATGATCGGCTTGCCGGTCGACGCGGCCAGGCGGATCAGCGGCAGGTCGGTGATCTCCGAAGAGGCGATCTTGTACATCGGCGCGTCGAGCTTCTCCAGCAGGTCGACCGCGGTCGGGTCGAACGGGCTGGAGAAGGCGGCGATGCCCCGCTCGCGGGCACGATCAAAGATCGGCTCGTGCCAGTCCCACGGGGTGTGCGCGCGGGTGTAGAGGTCGTAGAGGTACTCGCCGCCCCAGAGCTCGTGTCCCTTGGAGAGCTGGAACCGCGGGTGCTTCACATCCACGGTCAGGGTGTCCGCGGTGTACGTCTGGATCTTGATGGCGTCGGCTCCGGCATCGGCGGCGGCATCTACCAGCTGCAATGCCCGGTCGAGCGAACCGTTGTGGTTCCCCGACATCTCCGCGACGATGTACGGCTTCGAATTGCTCATTTCGCTCTCTCTGTCCAGACGACCGTCTTCGGCACTCCGTCGACGAGTCGTTCGTATCTGCGCGTCTCCCGGAAGCCGAAGCGCCGGTGCAACGCGAGCACCTGCTTGTTCTCCGCGAGCGTCTCGCCGCCCAGGGTCTCGAGGCCGAGCGTGCCGAACGCGTACTCGACGGCCTCCTTTTCGAGGCGCATCCAGGCCGGCAGCAGCTTGGGGCCGAGCCCTTCCACGTCGAGGTAGAACGACCAGGTGTTGCCGTTGAAGATCACCACCCCGGCGGGTACGCCGTCCTCGGTGTAGATGAGGACGTCAGCGCTGCGCGACGCCCACCAGGCGGCGTGCTCGGCGGGCTGGATCTCGTGGGTGGTGAGGCTGACCGCTCGCACCGCTGGGTGGTTGCGCCAGCCCAGCACGAGGTCGCGGTCGGAGTCACGGGCGGGACGAAGCACGCCGTCAACGTAGGGATGTGGTTCGGACGGGCTGTGGCGCTGAGGGGAGGTCCGGGGAAACCACAGGTGTCCGTTCGGTGGATCGGCGCCGCAGACCCGCTATCCGGTAACCCGTTCGCAGCGCCGAGTACATCGCGTAGCTGTTCACCGCGACGAGACGGTGCTTGATTCCGGCCGCGCCGTCCGGGGGCTGGTAACCCTCGGGACGGTGCCGCCGGTAGAGGTCGGCGATCCGCCGGAAGAACTGGCGGCGGCGTCTCGGGTGCACCCGGGAGTCGTTGCCGGCGACCACCAGCAGGTGGCTGATCATCAAGGTGAACAGCCGGACACGCAGCGCCGGGTCCACGCCCGCGGAGTCCAGCCAGGCGTACAGCCGGTCCCACTGCTCGAACGCCTCGAAGTGCCGCTCGCTGCGGGTCGCGGTGATCGCCCCGATCCGGCCGACCCGGTAGTGGTAGCAGACCCGGTTGAGCACTTCGACGCGCTCGGCGGCGAGCAGCACCGGGTTGCTGAACGGGACGTCCTCGTACCACCCGGCGGGGAACCGCAGGTCGTGCTTCGCGAGGAAGTCCCGCCGCATGATCCGGTTCCAGGCGGTGTGCTGCACGCCGAGCAGGCGGTCCACGGTGGCCGGGCCGCGCAGCAGCGGTGAGCTGGCGTCGGTGTCCAGGCGGCCGTTCTCGTGCACCCGCAGGTGGTCGACGAGCAGCACGTCCGGTTCAGTCTCGCGCAGCCTCTCCAGCACCGCCCGGATCGAGCCGGCGGGCAGCCAGTCGTCGCTGTCCACGAACCACACGTACCTGCCGCGGGCCTCCGCCAGGCCGGCGTTGCGGGCCAGGCCCAGCCCCACGTTGCTGGTCAGGTGCAGGACTCGCACGTCACCGTGGCGGGCGGCGTACCCGTCCAGCATCGACCCGCAGGCGTCGGGGGAGGCGTCGTCCACCGCGATGACCTCGACCTGCGAGTTCTCCTCGGCGGTCAGTCCGGCGCGGATCGACTCCAGACACTGGTACAGGTAGCCCTCGACCGCGTAGACCGGCACTACGACGGTCAGCAGAACGTCCATGACGGCAAATGTCGACCCCGGACGTGAAGTTCCGGGGAACCAGAGCTTTCAGGGATCTACGTCACAGGCAATTCTCGCGGTCCAACGGGCGAACACCCGTCACCCGCCGAAGAGCAGGTCCTGCATCGCCTCGGTGGTGAGCGGCTCGGCGAAGTAGTAACCCTGGCCCAGTTCGCAGTTGCCGCCGGCGAGCTCGTTCAGCTGCTCGGCGTCCTCGATCCCCTCGGCGATCGTGGAGAGTTGCAACGCCTGTCCGAGCTGGATGATGCCGTGGGTGAGCGCCGCCGCGGCCGGTACGTCGCCGACGTCGTCGACGAACGACTTGTCGATCTTGATGATGTCCACCGGGAAGCGCCGCAGGTACGCGAGCGACGAGTACCCGGTGCCGAAGTCGTCGATCGCCAGCCGCAGACCGAGCGCCTTCATGGCGTGCAGCCGGCGCAGCGTCTCCGGCCGGTGGTCCACGATCAGCGACTCGGTCAGCTCGATGACCAGGCAGTGCGCCGGCAGCCCGCTCTCCTCCAGCGCGGAGCGCACCACGTCCGGCAGATCGGCCCGGTCCAGTTGCACGGCGGAGAGGTTCACGCTGACCGTGAGCGGCGGCAGCCCTTCGCGGCGCGCGTTCCACCCGGCGGCCTGCCGGCACGCCTCCCGCAGCACCCACTCACCGATCGGCACGATCATGCCGGTCTCCTCGGCGAGCGGGATGAAGTCCAGCGGCGGGATCATCCCGCGCTCCGGGTGCTGCCAGCGGACCAGCGCCTCCAGCCCGGAGATCTCCCCGGTCCGCAGCCGCACGATCGGCTGGAAGCGCAGCTGGAACTCGTGCCGCAGCACCGCGCGGCGCAGGTCGGCCTCCATCTCCAGGTGCTTCTGGAAGGACTCCCGCATCACCGGGTCGAAGACCGTGAACTGGTCCTTGCCCTGCTTCTTCGCCTCGAACATCGCGAGGTCGGCCCGGACCAGCAACTCCTGGGCGTCCTGGTCGCCGGTCACGCCGTACGCCACCCCCACGCTGCAGGTCACGAACGTCTCCCGGCCGTCGAGGTCGAACGGCTCCCGCATCGCCGCGACGATCCGCCGGGCGACCGGAACGGCCGCCTCCACCCCGGCGACGTCCGGCAGCAGCACCGCGAACTCGTCGCCGCCGAGCCGCGCCGCGGTGTCGTCGGTGCGCAGGCACTCCCGGATCCGGTCGGCGACCGCGGTGAGCAGCCGGTCACCGGCGTTCGGTCCGAGCGCGTCGTTGATCACCTTGAACCGGTCCAGGTCGATCAGCAGCGCGGCGGCTCCGCCGGTCCGGGCCATGGACAGGGCGTTCTCGGTACGGGTCATGAACAGCGCCCGGCTCGCCATGCCGGTCAGCGCGTCGTGGAACGCGTGGTTCATCTCGCGCAGCGTGCGGGCGTCGGTGATGGCCAGGCTGACGTGCTCGGCGAACGCCTGGAGGATCTCCCGCGACGGCTTGTCCCACTCCCGCACCCGGGCGTACGAGCCGACGAACATCGCGCCGATCACCACGCCGTTCTCGTGCACCGGCACCGCCATGATGCTCTTGAGCTTCGCGCGGACCACTTCGGGTACGGCGATCGGCGAGCTGGCGTAGTCGTCGACCGAGATCAACTCGTCACCCATGATCGCGAGGCCGGCGGCGCCGAGCGCGGCGACCGGCACCTGCTGCATCCGCACCACGGCGTCGTCCGGGATCCCGTGCGAGGCGACCAGGCTGGTCCGGGCCGGGTCGTCGCTGTCCAGCACGGTGAGGCCGGCCATCTCGACGTCCATCAGCTCGGCGGCCGATTCGGTGATCATTTCGAGAAGCCGGGGCAGCGGCTCGCGCCGGGCGATCGCCCGCTGCACCGTGCTGAGCTCGTCGAAGAGGCGCTGGCGGCGCTGCAGCGAGTCGATCAGGCGGCCGTTCTCAGCGGCCTGCCGCCGTTCCGCCTCGACCAGTTGGAGGGTGTGCAGGCTGAGCTGGAGCACCTGCGCCATGCCGCGGAGCAGGCAGATCTCCTCGACCGTGAACCCGGTGGCTCGCCGGCCGAGCACCAGCGCGCCGGGGGAGGCGCCGCCGATCGGGGCGCGGGCGACCGCGTACGAGTCCTCGCCGATCACCAGCGTGCCGCGCCGGCCGGCCGCCACCTCGCCGACGGCGTACGCGGGAACGGCGTCGGGCGCGAGCCCGACCACCGCCGCCACGCTGCCGTCGACCACCAGCACCGCGAGGTCGGCGCCGAGCGCGCGCACCGCACACTCCACGGCGGCACGCTGCGCGGCGGCTTCGTCGGGCCGGTCCGCGACGACGGCGAGGAACTCCGTCAGTTGCTCAGTCGCTAGCACGGTGTTGCTGTCGGCGGTGCCGGGACTCACCTGAGAAAAACCAGTGAGTCGCGTGCCAACCTGGTCACGAACGGTCAGTGAATCGCTACTAACAGTTGCACCGGTGTTACTGGTGCGACTGAATGGACCCGTGGAGACGCCTGAGGACGATCCGCACGCGCTGGCCACCGGTCGCCTCGGCGTGGCCTCGGTCTCGTTCTTCGGCCTCGCCGCCGCCGCGCCGGTGGTCACCCTGGTCACCCTCGTTCCGGTGTCCCTCGCGGCGGGCTCCGGCCCACTCGTGCCGCTGACCTTCGCCGCGCTGGGCGTCCTGCTGTTCCTCTTCTGCGGTGGGTACGCGGCGATGATCCGCCGCTCGCCGAGCGCCGGCGCCGCGTACACCCATGTCGCCCGCGGCCTGGGCCGCCCCGCCGGCCTGGCCGCCGCCTGGCTGGCGCTCGCCGGCTACCAGGCGATCCAGTTCGGTCTGTACGCCCTGGCCGGCGCCGCCGCCACACCCCTCGCGCAGAGCTGGTTCGGCTGGGCCGTCCCGTGGTGGGCCGGCGCGGCCGCCTGCTGGGCCCTGGTCGCGCTGCTCGGCACCATGCGGATCGAGGTGGCGGCCGGGGTGGCCGGCCTGCTCGCGGTCGCCGAGGCCGCGGTGCTGGTCGGCGTGGGTGCGAGCAACCTGCTGCAGCCGTCCGGCGAGCGGATCACCGCCGCGTCGATCCGGGTGGACGCTTCGCTGATCGACCGGCCGGTGCTCGGGCTGCTGCTGGCGGCCGGCGTGCTCGCCTTCGCCGGGTTCGAGAGCGCCGGGAACTACGCCGAGGAGACGCTGCGGCCGAGGCGGACGGCCGGGTTCGGCGGCTACGGCGCGGTGCTCCTGGTCGCCCTGCTGCTCGGCGGCCTCACCTGGTCGATGATCGTGGCGGCCGGCCCGGACCGGATCACCGCGGTGGCCGGCGCCCGCGGTGCTGACCTGCTCTTCGCCCTGGCCGGCGAGCGCCTGCTGCCCTGGGCGGTGACCACGGCTCGGGTGATCCTGGTGGTCGGTGTGCTGGCCGGGGTGCTGGCGCTGCACCACGCCATGGCCCGCTACCTGTACGCGATGGGCCGTGAGGGCGTGCTGCCGTCCGTGCTGGCCGCCACCGGCCGCCGGACCGGCGCGCCGCGGGCCGCCTCGCTGACACAGACCCTGGTCGTGGGCGCCGCGCTGGCCGGCGCCTATGCGGCGGGCGCTGATCCCGGGCCGGTGACCGCTCGCTGGATGATCCTCGGGGGCGCGCTGAGCATCCTGCTCCTGCTGCTGGTCACCGCGCTGGCCGCGCTGCTGCACCTGAACCGGGCGCCGGGCGGCGAGAGCGCCTGGGGCCGTTTTGTTTCGCCCCTTCTGTCCACTGTGTTCCTCGGCAGCCTCGTCTGCCTGGCGTTTCGGGACCTGCCGGAGATCCTCGGCCTTCCGGCGGGCTATCCGCTGGTACGCGCGGTTCCGGCGGCGATCGGCGGATGCGTCCTGCTGGGGCTGGCACACGCGGCGGCGGTCAGGTGGCGGTGGCCGGAGCGGTACGCGGGTATCGGCCTCTGCGGGACGGCGGTGGTCGTCACGCCGTACCCGGAAATTCCTGCGCAGCGGAGCCCCGGGGCGCACCGCCCGGAACGGGTGGAGTTCTAGCCGAAGAAATCCTGGACCTGGGTGAGCGTCAGGTACCCCTGTTGCTCCAGCTCACGCGGAATGGACGGCAGCGACTTCGCGGTCACCGGCACCTCGTCCGCGTCGCCCGGCGCCGGCGATGGTTCCGGGGTCGGCGGCAGGTCGGCCAGCGCCATCGCCTCCCGGATCACCTCGAACATGGTCCGCACCTCGGTGGTGGCGCGCCGTGCCAGCTCGTCGGGTCCGGCGCCGGCCGGTGGCAGCTCGCAGGTGAAGTTGGCCCGCAGAAGATCGTCGACGCGGTGGATGTCGGCGCTCGGGCGCAGGTGGTCCAGCCGTCCTTCGGTCACTATTCCGAGCTCGCACCCGTGCAGGCCGGAACCGTGCCACCAGCGCTGCCAATGCGGATCGGCGTCGAGCGTCTGCACCGCGTGCTGGAGGGCTACCAGGTAGTGCCGCGGAGCGTGACCGTCCCGAGTTGCCGTACCCAGCCGCGGGTGGATCCAGAACTCGTCCATGTTTCGCATGGTGACAGGCCGGACGGCATAAGGGGGAAATTTCGGACGCGCGCGTCGCGGTTTCGGTCGCCGAAACCGGGGCGTCAGGTCGCCGCGTCCAGCAGGGCGGCCGCCATGGTCCGGGCCAGAGCCGGGGCGTGCGGTCCCCGATCGAGCCGCGCGCCGGCGGTCGACCCGTCGTAGAGGATCACCAGCTGGGCGGCGAGCGCCTCCGGGTCGCGGGCGCCGGCGTCCCGGGCCAGGTCGAGGAAGAGCTGCCTGGTCCAGGCCCGGGTGGCGTCCGCCTCCTCCTGCACCACGTTCGACGGGTGCGCCTCGGCGCTGGCGTTGTAGAACGCGCAGCCCCGGAAGTCCGGCTTCGCGGCGGTCTCGGCGAGCACGTCGAAGACGCCGAGCAGCCGGTCGCGCGGATTGTCGAAGCGCTCCAGGCCGGTGGTGATCCGGTTGCGCCGATCGTCGTGCCGGCGCTGGAGATATGCCCGGACCAGGCCGTCCTTGCTGCCGAACGTGCTGTAGAGGGAGGCCTTCGCCACCCCGGCGTGCTCGATCACCTTGTCGATGCCGACGGTGTGCACGCCCTGCGCGTAGAAGAGCTCGTCGGCGGCGTCGAGCAGCCGGTCGCGGGCGGAGGGTCGGGGTGATGTGGCGGACATGGTTTGACGATAACAGACAGGTCTGTCTAGTGTCATCGCGTAACCAGACAGACCTGTCTGTTCAGAACAGGGGGAAACCCGTGACGCTGTTGGCCGAAGCCCCACCCGTGAACAAGCGCCTCACCCACCCGGCGGCCTTCGCCGCGGTCGCCGCGATCCTGCTGACCTTCGCGGCGGCGGCTGCCGTGCCGTCCCCGCTCTACGTCGTCTACCAGCAGCTCTGGGGCTTCTCCGCGGCCACGCTCACGGTGATCTTCGCGGTCTACGTGGCCGCCCTGATCGGAGCGCTGCTCGTGCTCGGCGCACTCTCCGACCACATCGGCCGGCGTCCGGTGCTGGCCGGGGCCGTCGCGCTGGAGGCGGCCGCCCTGATCCTGTTCGTCGTCGCCGGCGACGTCGCCACGCTGATCGTGGCCCGGATCGTGCAGGGCGTGGCGACGGGCGTCGCGCTGAGCACCCTCGGCGCCACCCTCATCGACCTCAACCCGCGCCATGCGCCGGGCCGGGCCGGCCTGGTCAGCGGCATCGCGCCGGTGGCCGGTCTCGCCGTGGGCGCGCTCGGCGCCGGCGTGCTGGTGGAGTACGCGCCGTTCCCCACCCACCTGGTCTACGCGCTGCTGCTGGGCGGCATGGTCCTCGCCGCGGTGGTGGTTGCCCTGCTGCCGGAGACGGCCGCCCGGCGTCCCGGTGGTGCGGCGTCGCTCGTACCCAAGCTCGGTGTTCCGGCCCGGCTGCGGGCCGACCTGCTCGCGCTCGTCCCGATCATCGTGGCCAGCTGGGCGCTCGGCGGGCTCTACATGTCGCTCGGACCGTCGGTCGCGGCCGACTCGTTCGGGCTGCACGACCATCTGGTCGGTGGCCTGGTCGTCACGCTCGTCTGCGGCGCCGGAGCGGTGGCCTCGTTCCTGCTGCGCCGGGTGCCGACCGCGCGGGTGCTGGCGGTCGCCGGCGCCGGCCTGGCCTCCGGCGGTCTGATCGGGGTCGGTGGGCTGCTCACCGAGAGCCTGCTGCTGGCGGGGCTCGGCTCGGTGATCTCCGGGATCGGGTTCGGCGCGGCGTCGCTCGCGTCGTTCAGCACGCTCGCCCGGATCGCCGCGCCGCACGAGCGGGGCGAGCTGATGGCGGTGGCGCTCGTCGTCTCGTACGTGGCGTTCAGCCTTCCGGCCGTCGTCGCCGGTGTGGTCGCGGGACGGATCGGCCTGCACGACACGGCGCTGGCGTACGGCGGGGTGGTCGCGGCCCTGGGTGCGCTCGCTCTGTTGATCCAAGCCGGTCTCAATCGGGCAAAAGCTTAGAAAAGATCGGCGTGGACTCCCGCCCTCTGTCCGATTCACCACAAAAATGAGGGGTAAATCGGACATAAGGGGCAAAGATGAGAAGACTCTGGGCGGCCGCCACCACGGCCGCGCTCTGCGCCACCGGCGCCACGGTGACGGCGGCACCGGCCGAGGCCTCCAGCGGCGGGCGCAACGCGGCGGCGATCACCTGGGGCCCCTGCACCGAAGCGACGCTGAAGGCGCAGAACGCCGAGTGCGGCTTCGTGGCCGTGCCGATGGACCACGCGAAGCCGGACGGTGCCAAGATCCAGTTGGCCGTCTCGCGGGTCAGGCACACCGTCCCGCAGGAGAAGTACCAGGGCGTCATCCTGGTCAACCCCGGTGGCCCGGGCGGCGCCGGGCGGAGCATGGCCACGCTCGGGACGCACGTGCCGAACGGTGGCGGGGCCGGGTACGACTGGATCGGCTTCGACCCGCGTGGCGTGGGCGCGAGCACGCCGAAACTGGTCTGCGACACCGGCTACGCGGGGTACAACCGGCCGGCGTACGTGCCGGTCACCAAGGCGATCGAGAAGGCCTGGCACGCCCGGACCAAGGCGTATGCGGCAGCCTGCGCGAAGGCCGGTGGCCCGCTGCTGGAGCACCTGCGCACCGAGGACTCGGTGCGTGACATCGAGGCGCTCCGCGTCGCCCTGGGCGCCGACAAGATCAATTTCTACGGCTTCTCGTACGGGACGTACCTGGGCCAGGTCTACGCCACCAAGTTCCCGGACCGGGTGCGCCGGATGGTTCTCGACGGTGTCGTCGACCCGGGCCGGGTCTGGTACCGCTCGAACCTGGACCAGGACATCGCCTTCGACCGCGCGATCAAGGTGTACTTCGCCTGGATTGCCAAGTACGACGCGATCTACCACCTGGGCCGGACCGGGAAGGCCGTGGAGAGGCTCTACTACCGGCAGCTCGGTGAGGCGGCCACCAGGCCGATCGGCGGAGTGATCGGCCCGGCCGAGCTCACCGACGTCTTCCTCCAGCCGGGCTACTACATCTTCGGCTGGGAGGCGACCGCGCGGGCGTTCTCCGCCTGGGTGCACCGGAGGGACCCGAAGCCGCTGCGGAAGCTGTACGACGACAACCACCCGCAGACCGCGGACGGGGACAACAGCTATGCGATCTACCTGGCCGTCCAGTGCACCGACAGCAAGTGGCCGTCCGACTGGCGGCGCTGGGCGAAGGACAACTGGCGGGTGCACAAGAAGGCGCCGTTCGAGACCTGGGGCAACGCCTGGTACAACGCGCCGTGCCGGCACTGGGCCGCCCGCCCCGGCCGCCCGGTCGACGTGACCGGGACGAGGATCCCGCCGGTCCTGATGATCAGCGAGACGCTCGACGCGGCCACCCCGTTCACCGGGGCGATCGAGGCGCGTCGCCGGTTCCCGCAATCGGTGCTGGTGGAGGGCGTGGGCGGAACCACGCACGCCGGTTCACTCTTCGGCAACGCGTGCGTCGACTCGACGATCGGTGACTACCTCGCGTCGGGCGTCCTCCCGAAGCGGCTGGAGGGGAACCGATCGGACAAGGAATGCGCGCCGATCGCCCAGCCCACGCCGACCGCGGCGGTCGGGCGCAAGGTGAAGGAGCGGCTCAGCCTCATGCGCTATGCTTCCGGGCGCGAAGGGGAGTAGCTCCCAATGTCGCGGTCGACATACTGACGCTCCGGCGTCCGGCCGCGCGGCCTTTCCCAAAGGCGAGCGAGACCTTCGACCAGGCCGCAACACTAGTGCGGCCGGGTCGAGGTCGCCCTGCGCCTGAGCCCCGGTCGCCATCAACCGGGAGTCATCTGTGGAAGGTTTCCTCGCCGCGCTGGGCATCAGCTTTGCGGTGATCTTCGTGGCTGAGCTGGGCGACAAGTCGCAGCTCATGGCCATGACATTCGCGACACGCTTCAAGCCGATTCCGGTGCTGGTCGGCATCACCGTGGCGACCGCCCTGGTGCACCTCGTGTCGGTCGGTATCGGGTACGGCCTCGGCACCACCCTGCCGACCGGCTGGATCTCCCTGGTGGCGGGCATCGCGTTCCTCGCCTTCGGCGCCTGGACGCTGCGCGGCGACAAGCTCACCGACGAGGAGAAGAGCAAGGCGGAGCGCTCCACCGGCTCGGCGATCCTGGCCGTCGGTGGGGCGTTCTTCCTCGCCGAGCTCGGTGACAAGACCATGCTCGCGACCATCACGCTCGCCACCCAGCACGGCTGGTTCGGCACCTGGATCGGCTCGACGGTCGGCATGGTCGCGGCCGACGCCCTCGCCATCCTGGTCGGCCGTTACCTGGGCCGGCACCTGCCGGAGAAGGCCATCAAGTACGGCGCCGCCGCGCTCTTCGCTATCTTCGGCATCTGGTTGATCGCCGAGGGTGTGATCGAAGTCCGATAGGAGGGGCGGAGCGTGACCCGATCCGTCGAGATGGCCCGGATCCAGCTGGTCCGCGGTGAGCCTGGCGCCGCCGCGGAGCTGCTCGGTCCGGTGCTCGCGGCGGAGCCGGACGACGTCACCGCTCTGATCCTGATGACGCACGCGCAGCTCGCCCTCAAGAAACCCGAGCTCGCCGAGGAGGTGGCCCGGCGCGCGGTGCGCAACGCGCCGGAGTGGGCGGACGCGCTCGCCGCGCTGAGCCGGGTGCTGACCGCGCTTGACCAGCACGAGGAGGCGATCGCCACGGCGCGGGAAGCGGTGCTGCGCCAGCCGGACAACCCGTACCGGCACAATCGGCTGGCGTGGGCGCTGCTGGAGGAGGGCCGGGACCCGGTGGCCGCTGAGAACGCGGCGCGCGAGGCGGTGCGGCTCGGTCCGGACGAGTCCGACTTCCGGATCACCTACGCCATGGTGATGAAGCAGCTGAACCTGCGGGACCGGGCCCGGCAGGCGCTGCGTGACGCGCTGGCCCTGGACCCGGAGAACGCGGTAGCCCTGCACGAGCTGGCCGCGCTGGACGTGGTGCACCACCATCCGTTCGCGCTGGGCCGCCTCGCGCGTGGGGCGTCCGGCCTGGTCGGGGCGCTGCGGACCGATCCGAGCCAGCAGGCCAGCCGGTTCCTGCTGGACGTCGCCCTGCGCCAGTTCCTGGTCTACACCGCGATCATCCTGACGCTTCTGGCGTACCTCGGCTGGCGTCTCGCGGAGTCCTCGACCGGGTCCGCGCGGGTGATCGCGGCGGCCGCCGCGCTGGCGCCCGCCGCGTACGCCGGCTTCTTCGTCGCCCGGCTCGACCCCGCGCTCCGCGGTTATCTGCGCGGCCTGCTGACCTCCGGGCGTCAGCGGATCGCGATGATCGCGGCCGGGGTCGCCGTGGCGCTGCTGCTCTTCGCGATCGTGGCGCCGGCCGGGTGGCTCTCCGCGCTGCTCGGCACGGCTGCGGCGACCGGTTTCGGCGTCCGCCTGCTGACCGCTCCGGCCGACGAGCCGGGCGACTCCGGGCGCGGCCTCTCCACCAACTCGCTCTGGCTGATCGTGGGCGTCTGCGCGGCGGCCACGCTGGGTCTCGCGATCACCGACGCGGCTCACCCGTCGTGGCGGCTCGCCGCCCTGATGGCGGCGCCGGCCGCCGCCATCGTCTGCCTCCTGGTGATTTTCCGCCGGAGGAAGCTCGCCGGCCGATGATGATCTTCCGGCGAAATGTCTCAGTTATCCGCCTTCGCCGCCGATAATCACCGTGTGACCCCCAGCTACGTGCGACGCGGAGTGGCCCGATGACCGAGCTGGCCTCATCCACCCGGACGGCGGCGGCCACCGATGCCCCGGCGCGTGCCTTCGCCGACCCGGCCGACCTGGGTGTGGCCCGTGCCGCCGCGCTCTTCGAACACCTGCAGCCGGACCGTGCCGCCGCGATCCTCGAACCGGTTCTGGCATCCCACCCGCAATCGGTGGCCGGCTGGATCCTGATGGCCCGGATCCGGCTCGCCCTCGACCAGATGGACACCGCTCTCGAGGCCGCCGTCCGGGCCATCGAACTGGCCCCCGGCGACCCTCGTCCGCTCGCCATCGCGAGCCGGGCGCTGACCCTGCTCGGCCGGCACGACGAGGCGATGTCGATGGCGTACCGGGCGGTCGTCGTCGAGCCGAAGAACCCGCTCTGGCACGACCGCGTGGCCTGGGCGCTGCTCGCCGCGGACCGGCAGCTCGCCGACGCCGAGCAGGCCGCCCGCACCGCGATCGGCCTGGACCCGAACGAGGCGCACTACTACTTCACCCACGGCATGGCCCTGGCCGCGCTCGGCCATGTCGACCAGGCGCGCCAGGCGCTGGCGACCTCACTGCGGCTGGAGCCCGGCAACCCGGTCGCCAAGCATCGGCTGGAGGTCCTCAACGGCGAGGCCGAGCCGGTGGCCGAGAAGAAGAAGCGTGGCTGGAAGCTGTTCGGCCGTTAGTCTGCCCGGATGGCTGAGCGGTATGCGATCTCCTCGGGCTCGGTGTTCGAGGAGAAGTACGGGTACACCCGCGCGGTGGTCGACGGTGACCGGGTGCACGTCTCCGGCACGACCGGCTTCGACTACGCCACGATGACCATCTCGGACGACGTGGCCGAGCAGGCCGAGCAGTGCCTGCGCACGATCGACGCGGCCCTGGCCGAGGCCGGCGGCTCGATCGCCGACGTGGTCCGGGTTCGTTACCTGTTGCCGGACGGCGCCGACTTCGAGGCCTGCGCGCCGGTGCTGAGCCGCTGGTTCGGCGCGGTGCGACCGGCCGCCACGATGATGGTCGTCGGCCTGCTCGACCCCCGGATGAAGATCGAGATCGAGGCCGAGGCGCGCCTCACCCGGTGACCTGACCGAAAATTCGTCGGACCGATAGCCCGACGTCCGATAATTCGGTTATGCGATGTATGTTCGCCGCAATGCTCGTTGCCGCGATCGTCGCCGGTCCCGCACCGGCTCGCGGAGACGAGCCGGCCCAGGGAAACGAGCCGGCTCGCGGAGATCAACCGGCCCGGGAAGATCAACCGGCGTCCCTGGTGACCGCCCACTACGGCTTCAACGGGTGGCCCACCGCGACCGTCGACGAGTCCGGCAACGGCCATCACCTGCGTGTCCTCTCGTTCGGCGGCGGCCGGGTGCGGCCGGTCGCGCACGGACCCGGCAACGCCCTCGCCTTTCCCGGCAAGTGCACCGACACGGCCTGCCCGCACGTGGTGCTGCAGAGCACCACGTCGGCCGACCTGAATCCGGGCAGCCGGGACCTGTCCTACGGCGCCGACGTCCTGCTCCCGCCCGGACAGACCAGCACCGGCCAGAACGTCCTGCAGAAGGGCTACTCGCGGACCAGCAGCCAGTACAAACTGCAGATCGACGGCGCCGCCGGCCATCCCAGCTGCGTGCTCGTGGACGAGTTCCGGCCGACGATCCGGATCGCCCGCAGCCGGATCAGCACCGCGGACGGGCGCTGGCATCGGATCCGCTGCCAGCGCACCGGCGACCGGCTGGACATCTACGTCGACGGGGTGCCGTACGGCTGGACCAGCGTGCCGGCCGCCCTGTCGGTCCGCAACAACCGGCCGCTGAGCATCGGCGCGAAGGGTGCCTACCGCGACAACGACCAGTTCAACGGCGTGCTCGACAACGTCTGGGTCAGGATCGGCTGAGCGCGGTGAGCAGCTGGGCGTCCGGGGTGTCGCCGGAGAGCTCCCAGGCGAACAGGCCGCCGAGACCCCGCTGCCGGGCGAAGGCGACCTTGTCGGCGATCGTCTCCGGGGTGTCGTACGACCACCACTGCGCCCCGCACCGGGCGTACGCCTGCCCGCCGGCCGTCCCGGTCGGCGGGCAGCGGTCCACCAGCACGTGGTAGTCCTCGATGCCCTTGGCGTGGCGGCCGGGCGCCGGCCCGGTGGCCGTGGCGCCCGGTTCGGCGCCGTCCACCCCGGTCCAGCCCCGGCCGTAGAAGCCGACCCCGATCAGCACCTTCGCCGCCGGGACACCGAGGGCCAGCAGCTCCGCGACGGTCGACTCGGTGGTGGCCGCCGTCCGGGGGATGCCGGGATAGGCGCTCAGCGCGGAGTGGGCCGCGGTCCGGCGATCGTTCGGTCCGGTGCTCGCGCCGAAGTAGTCGTACGTCATCGCGCCGAGCCAGTCCGCGTACCGTGCCGCCCCGGCGTAATCGGTGACCCGCAGCTTTCCGACGTCGCCCGGCACCGCCGCGGTGATCAGGGCGTTCGCCCCGAGCGACGCGCGCAGCGCGGCGAGCAGGGCGGTGAGCGCGCCCGGCCCGCTGGAGTCGCAGGAGACACCGCAGGCGTTCGGGTACTCCCAGTCCACGTCGATGCCGTCGAACAGCCCGGACCAGCGGGGATCGTTGATCAGCGCGCGGCAGGACGCGGCGAAACCGGCCGGATCGGCGGCGGCCCGGGTGAATCCGGCCGAGCCGCTCCACCCGCCGAACGACCAGAGCACCTTGAGCCCGGGGTTCGCCGCCTTGAGCTTGCGCAGCTGTCCGAAGCTGCCCAAAAGCGGGGCGCCGGGCCGGTCGGCCACACCGTCCACGCTGTCGGCGGCCTCGATCGGCTTGCGGTGGGCCGCCCACGGGTCGCCGACCGCACACCGGCCGCCGTCGACCTTGCCGAACGCGTACTTCAGATGGGTGAGCCGGCGCACCGCGCCGCTCGCCTGCAGGTTCTTCACCCGGAATCCGCGGCCGTAGACCCCCCATTCGGTGAAGTACCCGGCCACCACCCGCTGGTCGGGGGTGGGTGACGGCGATGGGCGCGGTTCACCTCCGCAGGCGGTCAGGGCGAGCAGGAGTACGGGTACGAGCAACGCTGACACCAAGCGCACCGGGCCGAAGCTAGCCGCCATACCCGCCATACCGCCCCTCTACCACTCGAACGTGTCGTTCACGACGTCGTGGGTCATGACAAGCGCCGCTGTGCAATCGTCAAGCAGTGGCACTGAGCTGGCGTACCGAAGTGCGTGCCCTGTTCGCCTGGCGGCGCGTCCTCAATCGGATGCGCGCCGTGCTGCGCAGTGCGCTGACCACCTTCGTGGTGCTCACGCTGACTCTCTGGCTGATGCCCGGCGTGGCCAGCACCGATCTTCTCGACATCCTCGGCCTGGTGGTGCTGGTGGCCGTGGTCGGCGCGGTGCTGCGCCCGCTGCTGCTGCTCGGCATCACCGCGCTGGGCGGGTGGGGAGCGATGCTGCTCGGCGTGGTCGCGCAGGTCGCGGTCATGGTGATCGCACTGGAGCTGGACCCGGCCGAGCAGATCAGCGGCCTGCCCACGCTGGTGGCCGCCGCGATCCTGGCGGTCGTGGTGGCCGCCCTGCTGGACTGGATGGCGGACAGCGGCAGCGACGACACGTTCGTCCGGGAGGCCCGCCGCCTGATGCGCGGGGTCCGGCGCCGCGCCGCCCGCCGGGCCGGTGGACCGCTGATCACTTTTCGCCGGCCGCGACCCGGCGCCGAGCCGGGCCTGCTGATGGTGCAGCTCGACGGGGTCGCCGAGCCGGTGCTGCGCTGGGCGATCCGGGCCGGCAACCTGCCGACGCTCGGGCACTGGCTGCGGACCGGCACCCACACGATGCGCGGCTGGCACACCGGCCTGCCGTCGACCACCCCGGCGTCACAGGCCGGCATCCTGCACGGCGCCAGCCGGCAGATCCCCGGCTTCCGCTGGTACGAGAAGGAGACCGGCAAGCTGATGGTCTCCAACCGCCCGCGGGATGCGGCGATCATCGAGACCCGGCTGAGCGACGGGCGGGGCCTGCTCCGCGACGGCGGGGTGAGCATCAGCAACGCGTTCAGCGGGGACGCGGCGACGAACCTGCTGACGGTCAGCCACGCGGCGCTGCCCGGCCGGTCCGCCCGGGGCTGGGCCGCGTTCATGGCCTCCCCGTACGGCTTCACCCGCGCCCTCGTTCTCGGAGTCGCCGAGGTCTTCACCGAGCTGCACCAGGCCCGCCTCCAGCGGCGGCGCAACCTGCAACCCCGGGTCAGCCGGTCCGGCGCGTTCCTGGCCCTGCGACCGGCGTCGATGCTGCTCCGCGACGTGAACGTGTCGCTGATGGCCGAGCAGATGGCCCGCGGCGTGCCGGCGATCTACTGCGACCTGGTCGACTACGACGAGGTCGCGCACCACGCCGGCCCGGCCCGCCCGGAGTCGATGCGCCAGCTGGAGAGCCTGGACCGGATGCTCGGCGTCCTGGAACGACTCGCGCCGGAGGCCGCCCGCCACTACCACCTGGTGGTGCTCTCCGACCACGGGCAGAGCCAGGGCGCCACGTTCCGCCAGCGGTACGGCGAGACCCTCGCCGAGGTGGCCGACCGGCTGGCCGGATCCGACCGTGCCGCCGGCCCGCAGATGCCGGCCGAGGAGGAGGGCAAGGTCGAGCCGGAGAACACTCCGCCACCTGCCACGCCGCTGCTCGTGGTGTCCTCCGGCAACCTGTCGATGATCTACCTGACTCGCTTTCCGCGCCGGCTGAACCGGTCCGCTATCGATCACGTCTATCCCCAGCTGATCGACGGGCTGGCCAGTCACCCGGGCATCGGCCTGGTCGTCGTGCAGACCGAGGAGGGGCCTGTCGCGTACGGGACGGCCGGCTCCCACCGGCTCCGCGACGGCACGGTGACCGGGACCGACCCGCTCCTGCCGTACGGGCCGTCCGCCTGCCCCGACCTGCTGCGTCACCAGAGCGCGGCCCACGTCGGCGACCTCGTGCTGATCAGCGCGGTGGACCCGGTCACGCACGAGGTGGCCGCGTTCGAGGAACTCGTCGGCTCGCACGGCGGCCTCGGCGGCTGGCAGACCGACGCGGTGCTGGTGCACCCGTCCGGCTGGCCGATCGCCCGGGACCTGGACGGCCCGGACGCCGTTCATCGGCAGCTCGTCGCGTGGCTCACCATGCTGGGCCTGCGGAAACCGGACACGACAGCCCTCGGCGCCGACCCGCTGCATGTCGAGGACCTCGATCCGGGCCGGACGGCGCGACTTTCCCCGAGCCGGGATGGTTAGTGCTATGTGCGCTTGCTGGCCGCTCTCCTGATCGCGTCCCTCCCGTCCCTCCCGTCCGTTCCGTCCGCCCCGGCGCCCGCCGGCGCCCCCGCGTTCAACGGGACGGTCCACGCGATCGCGTACCGGGGTGACACCGTGTACGTGGGTGGTGCGTTCACGACAGCGACCTGGGCCGGGCGCGCCTATCCGCGGCATCGGCTGGCCGCGTTCGACTCGCGGACCGGCAAGCTGCTGAACTGGGCGCCGGCCGCGGACGCGACGGTACGCGCGCTCGCGACGGCCGGGGACGGCGTCTACGCGGCCGGCGACTTCCACGCGATCTCGGGCCACCGGCGGGACTCGCTCGCCCGGCTCAGCCCGATCAGCGGAACCGTTGATCCGTTCAGCCACGAGGTGAGCGGTACGCCGTACGCGCTGGCGGCCGGCCACGGACGTCTCTACCTGGGCGGCAGCTTCAGCACCGTGGACCGGGTGAAACGCCGCAACCTCGCCGCGTTCGACCTGGACACCGGGCGGCTGGACGAGCGCTGGCGGCCGACCGCCGACGACCGGGTGCGCACTCTCGCGACAAGGGGCGGCGAGGTCTTCCTCGGCGGCGCGTTCCACCGGGTCAACGGGGTGCGCAACACCCTGCGCCTGGCCGCGGTGAGTGGCAGCGCCGGCACCCTGGACCGGTACTTCCGGCCGGCGGTGGCCGCCGAGGTCAACGCGATAGCCGTCGACGCCGGCGGTGTCTACGCGGCAGCCGGCGGCCGGGGTGGCCGGGCGATCGCGTTCGCCCGGGACGGCTCGATGCGCTGGCAACGGGTCTTCGACGGGGACGCGGTGGCGATCGCGAGGCGGCACGGCGTCACCTACGTCGGCGGCCACTTCGACCGGGCCTGCCTGACCCCGCGCAACGGGCCGAAGGGCGCCTGCCTGGACGGCTCCGAGCCACGGGTGAAACTCGCCGCGGTCACCGAGAAGGGGCATCTGACCGGCTGGGCGCCGCAGGCGAACGGCGTGATCGGCGTCCGGGTCCTCGGCACGGGTCAGAAGGCCGGATCCATCGACGCGGGCGGCGACTTCACCACCGTCGGCGGCGCGGCACATGCGCGGTTCGCCAGGTTCCTCACCATCACTGAGACGGGCAGAATCACTGGAACCGGCGGGCCACCCTCTCGCTGATCGCCCAGTACCGGGCCGGAGCGATCCTGGTCAGCCAGTCGCCGGCCCTCGCCTCGCGGGTGATCACCAGGCGCGGCCGGCGGGACTGGATCGCCGCCACGATCTGCCGGGCCGCCTCCTCGGGCGGCATGGTGAGCGCCGCCTCGGCGAACCGGCGGGCCTGCGCGGCCTGCTCACCCTCCGGGTCGAGGCCGCTGACCCGGGCATTCGCCGCGATGCCGGTGCGGATGCCGCCCGGATGCACCACTGTCACCCCGACACCGCGCGGTCCCAGCTCGTGCCGCAGCCCCTCGGTGAAGCCGCGGACCGCGTACTTGCTCGTCGCGTACGCCACCTGCCCCGGCGGCGCGAGCAGCCCGAACAGGCTGGACATGGTGACGATGTGCGATCCGGGACGCTTTAGCAGCTGCGGCAGGAACGCCTTGGTCGTCCGGATCACCGCGTGCAGGTTGATCTCCAGCAGCCAGTCGATGTCGGTCATGCTGTTCTGCTCGAACGTCCCGGTCAGCGTCACCCCGGCGTTGTTGATCAGAAGATCGGCCGGGCCATGGCGGTCCAAGACCGCCGCGGCCAGGTCACGGCGGTCGCCCCGATCGCTCAGATCGACGTGGTACGTGGAAACGTCCGCCGCACCGATCTGGCGTGCCAGAGCCGCGACCCGTTCCAGGCCGTCCGCGTCCCGATCGACGAGGGCCAGCGCCGAGCGCCGTTTCGCGAGGTCGAGTGCGAGCGCCGCGCCGATCCCGCCGGCAGCCCCGGTGATCACGCAGGTGTGCCCCGCGAAGGTGAACCGCCGCATCTCAACTCTTCCGTCAGTCATGTCCTGCTCTGATATCCCGCGCCTAAGGGCCGCACAGGATCCGCATAGCCCAACTGGTCAGTCTTTCTTCCGGTAGCGCCGCACACAACCGAGGAGCTCCGATGACTCAGCACGATCCGTACGCTCCGGGCCGCCCGCCCACGGCGCATCCCCGCAATGCCCCCGGCGCCTGGCCGCCCGCGTCCCCGCCGGACGACCCCGGCGCCGGCTGGAACGACGACACCCGCATCTCCTGGCACCAGGCTCCCGCTCCGAGCCCGGCCCGGGACGTGGCTCCGCCGTCGTGGGGACAACCGGTGAACGCGCGCGTGCCCGACTCGGTGCCGCCGTCGTGGAGCGGCGTCGCCGATTCGATGCCGGCTACCGCCGCGCCCGGCTATCCGCAGTCCGTGCCCGCCTCCCCGTCGCCGGGAGCACACGGTGAGCCCGGGGCGGGGTCACCCGGTGATCCCTCCGCAGAGCCGCAAACCTGGTCGCGGGATCGCGGTGAGGGGCGGCGGGCTCGGAAGAATCCCAAGGTCGCGCTGGTCACGGCCCTGGTGGCGGCTGCGCTCGGTGGCGCCGGGGTGGGCGCGGGGGTGACGGCGGCTCTCAGCGGGGACAGCAGTTCCACCGTGCCGGCTTCTCCCGGCGCGGGGCAGGGGCCCGGGCAGCAGGACGGCGCCCAGCAGAACGGCACCCAGCAGGACGGGCAGCAGAGCGCGCCCGGCGGTCAGGCGCCGGCGGCGCAACCGTCGCAGGGCACCTGAGGACTCTGTTCAGGGGATAGGAGACGAGGGCGGTTCCCGCAGTGGGCGGTGGGAACCGCCTTCGTTGCGTCTGGGGACGGGCTCAACCCGTACCCAATGGGGGTCAGGCCTTGCTCTCCTCGACAGTGGCGGCGTGGCGTGCGCGGCGGCGGCGGATGTGCCGGACGTGCCAGAAGGCGTATCCGCCGATGGCGAGCGCGATGACCACCACTGCCACCCAGGTGTACTTGTGGGCGTGCGCCATGATCTTGACGATGTGGACGCCGAGCAGGTGGGCGACCGTGCACCACCAGCCGACCCAGAGGACGGCGCCGATCGCGTTGTAGAGCAGGAACGTGCGCCACGGCATCTTGGTGATGCCGGCGATCACGCCGTTGAGCTGCCGCAGGCCGTCGATGAACCGGGCCACCACGATGATCCGGTTGCCGCGGCGGGCGAAGAATTTCTCGGCGCGTTCCAGGCGCTCGGGGGTGACGAAGATGTACTTCCCCCAGCGGTGCACCACCCTGCGGCCGCCGCGCAACCCGATCCAGTAGCCGATGTTGTCGCCGACGACCGCTGCCACGAACGAGATGATCGCGACGAACCAGATGTTCATCCGTCCGGCGCCGGCGTAGATCGAGGCCGCCACCATGATCGTCTGCCCGGGCGCGGGGACGCCGAAGCTCTCCACGCCGATCACGCCACCGATGGCCAGGTAGCCCCAGCGGTCCAGGATCGGGGCAACGCTGTCCAGAAACCCAGGGAGCTCGGCAGAAGGTGGCATCCGCTACACGGTAGCGCCACCGGGGAGCGACACCACACGGACCTGTTCCCCCGCCAGTGTCGGACCTTTTCGGCGAATCCTGTGTCGCCGCTCACCCCATTCCGGAGTTTTGACCTGCGATCTTGCCAGGCCAATACCCGAATTGCCCTTCATTGGTACGGTAAATGACTCATACTTTCGGCTAGTCATCTCTAGGCCTGTCAGTTAGAGTCGGCGTAACCGAACGGCCAAGTGTGCCCGGCCGACGTTTAGTCGACGTCGTCCGCTGGATATGGACGCCCTAACCGACACGGGCCCCAACAGGGGCCGGCTCTCCGGGAAGGTGTCAGGGAGGACCACGACATGACCGTGACCGAGACGAAGACGAAGACGGCGGTGCCGTCGTCGACTGCCGCCAGCGCCGCGGCTCCGGCGGACAGCGCGGCCGAACTGCTCAGCGCCCTCGCGGCCATGCCGGCCGGCCACCCGTCCCGCGCCTCGCTGCGGGACAGGGCGATCGAGGCCTGGCTTCCGCTCGCCCGCCACCTCGCCCACCGGTACTCCGGTCGTGGCGAGCCCACCGACGACCTGATCCAGACCGCGACCGTCGGTCTGATCAAGGCGGTGGACAAGTTCGACCCGGAGCGTGGGGTCGACTTCGCGGGCTACGCGATTCCGACCATCATCGGTGAGATCAAGCGCCACTTCCGGGACCGGACCTGGTCGGTGCGGGTGCCGCGCCGGTTGCAGGAGCTGCGTCTGGCGATCACCGAGGCGAACAGCACGCTGACCCACTCGCTGGGCCGTTCCCCGACAGTGCCGGACATCGCGGCGCACCTCGGGATCACTGAGGAAGAGGTCCTGGAGGGCCTGGAGGGCGCGCGTGCCTACAACGCGACGAGCCTCTCCACCCCGATCTCCGCGGACGGCAACACCGAGCTGGGTGACACGCTCGGCGGTGAGGACCACGAGTACGAGATCGCCGAGACCCGCGTCGCCCTCGGCCCGGCTCTCGCCACGCTCGACGAGCGCGAGCAGAAGATCCTGACGCTGCGGTTCTACGGCAACCTGACCCAGTCGCAGATCGCCGACCAGATCGGCATCTCGCAGATGCACGTCTCCCGGTTGCTGACCAAGGCCCTGACCAAGCTGCGCGGCCAGCTGGCCGCGGACTCGCTCTGATTAGCCCTCCCCGGTAACAAGGAAGCCGACTCGGATTTTTCCCGGGCCGGCTTCCTTGTTCTGTGGGAATCTCCCCCTGGGCGATACCGGAAGTGAGCTGGTCGGACCAGTGCGGATCACGGGGGAACGGGCAGGATGGACGCCATGACCGCGCTCCCCGCTTCGGTGCCGCACGAGGGTGCTGCCGAGTTGGGCCGATGGACGGTCGACAGCTATCACGGGTTGCGGCATCTGCGGACCGCGTTGCGTCAGGCGGTCGAGGAGCTCGGCGGCGCCGGGAATGGGCTGCCTCGACTGGCCGGGGGCGCGGACCTCCCGGTCGGGGGTGCGGGCTCGCTGGATGAGGACGACGTGGCGGAGCGCATCGCCGTGGTCGCCACCGAGCTGGCCACGAACGCTCTCCGGCACGGGCGGCCACCGGTCGAGGTGCGCCTTTCCCGGGTGGGCGACCTTCTGGTGGTGGACGCGTCGGATCACGATCTCGACGGGGAACCGCAGTTCGACGTCGAGCGGCCCCTCGGTCAGGGTGGGCTCGGCCTGCTGCTCGCTCGGACCTTCGCGATCGAGGTCGGCTGGTACCGGGACAGCGCCGCCAAGCATGTGTGGGCCAGCTTTCCGGCCTGATCCCTTTCTTTGATCTACGGTGCGTAGTGGTTGATGTACCGAGAATGCAATTTCGGCTCAGTTATCGACCGTGAACCCATCGGCCACACACGCCACGGTTGGGGGAGGGGGTCGATTTGGCGTTGCGGGGGCGGCCGGGTAAAGTTCTACGAGCCGGCAGGGAAACGGGCGAGCAAGCGGGGCCAGAAGTCAGGGCCCAGCGCAGCGGCCGTCCTGCCAAAACCCGGAGAGTTGATCACGGCCCAGCGTCGTGTAATGTTCTGCGGGTTGCTCGACCGGAGTTCGAGCCGTGAAATTCGCTTGAAACGCGGATTTGACGGAACGGAAAACGAGCGAGTAAAGTTGAACGAGTGCCCCGGGGGCGGGCCGCGAAAGCGGTTCGAACGATGGTGTGCGGTTGTTCTTTGAGAACTCAACAGGGTGCTTGAAAAGCCAGTGCCAA
>NZ_JBEZZR010000008.1:0-241332 GCF_040639325.1 Actinoplanes sp. NPDC023936
GCCCTACGGGCCGCCCCAGCGGCAGCCCACCACCCACCCGAACCGAATCACCAGCCACTGCCCACGAGCAGCCAACCCCAAAAACCAACAGGCTCCAGGGCAGCGACGTCGGCACCCGGACAGCTTGCGTGCTCCCTGACCCGCCCCGCGCCAGCAGTACGTGTGCTGTCGCCCGCGCTGTCCGCCCGTGCGTGTGCCGTCACCCGCCCCGCGCCGGCAGTTCGTGTGCTCACGCCCCCGGAACCCAGCCGTTGCGAGGCAGGCCCGCCCTGGCCGCCGTCGTGGCCAGGGCCACCAGCACGACAGCGAAGATCACGACGTATCCCCACGATTGGCCGGTGCCCACGCAGAGAGCGATGAGGCCCCCGAAGAACGGCACGCCGACGCCCAGGCCGATCACCGCGCCGCGCCGGGCGTACTTCCGACGTGCCGCCGCGGTGGGCAGCGAAGGACCACCGGATCCGGTACGTCTGCGGCGAGCCCACCCGAGAGCCAGCCACAGCAGCGCCCAGACGACACCCCGCCCTCCGCTGTCGACGACGATCATGGTCAACCCGTCGTCCCGGTCGAGCAGCAGGCCGACCAGGAACCAGATCACGGCCATCACCACGCACACCACGGCGTACGGACCGGGTGGCCCACCGAATCGGTCCAGCTCCCCGTCGACCCGAAGCCGACCCCCGCGCTCGTCCGCCATCACTGCGGGTTTCCCCCGCGAGCCACACGTATTCATCTCGGTCGGTGGCTTCGCGGGGAACGGGTGTCAGCCGCCGACGTGCAGGGTGGCGCCGTTGGCGTCGTACGCGGTGAGGTCGGTCAAGGTGGCCGGCGGCCGTGGCTTGACGGGCCGCCGGCCGGGTCCGACGGGCCGGCCGCCGGGAGGGAGCCGATCGGGCCGCCCGCGTTGACCAGCTGACTGCCGCCGATCAGCAGAGCCGCCACCGTCAGCGCGGACACGCCGCCGACGGCGAGTCTGCGGCGCCGGCGCATCCGGCCCCCGGCGGTCATCACCTGCTGCATGTCCAAGAGGGCGGGCTGGAAATCGGGTGGCGAGTGCATGGTCTCCGTCGCGTACTCCCGCATCGGGCGGCGCCACTGGTGCGCTACCGTTCCGATGTGGACGTCATGGGGATGATCAGCGATGAGCGCCGCCGGATGGCCGATCTGGTCGAGGCCACGGACATGGATTGGTCCTGGGGCAGTGGCCCGCTGATTCGGGGAACCGCCGAAGCGGTGATGCTCGCGTTGACCGGTCGTCGTGCCGCGCTGGCGGATCTGTCCGGAGATGGGGTCGCGGAACTGCGAAGCCGGACAGAAGCCTCAGCCGACAGGGGCCGGACACGGGCGGAATGACCCGCGACTCGCCAGATCAGGCGTTACCCCGGCCGGCGTCCCTGGACAGAAGGCGCCGGGACCGCCTGGTGGCGGTCCCGGCAGCTGTCGGTCAGGGGTTGATCCGGCCGGCGCCCGCGCCGGCGGTGACGAGGGACTTCACGTCGGCCGCGTTGTCCGGCTGGTAGGCGTACGGGATGGGGGCGACGTCCCCGGCGCTCTCCGGGGCGCCGGAGTTGACGAAGACGTTGTTGCGCTGGACCAGGTCGCCCGGGTCCGACTCGGCGTAGCCGACAGCGGTCGGCCGGGTGACGTTCTCGAAGTAGTTGCCCTCGACCAGCACGCCGGCTCCCATCGTGGAGGCGACGCCGTAGTCACTGCCGTTGTAGTAGTTGTTGTAGACGTGCACCGGGTCACCGAACCGGACCCGCGGGTGGCGTTCGCCGGTGTTGTCGAACCAGTTGTGGTGGTACGTCACGCGCAGGTGCCCGACGTCCTGGCTCGCGTTGCCGTCGTCGTGGCCCAGCAGCATGGTCTTGACGTGGTTGCTGGCCCGGTTCCAGGAAACCGTCACGAAGTCCGATCCACGCTTGATGTCCAGGGCGCCGTCGTAGCCGGGCCCGTCGAACGTGTTGTGGTCGAGCCAGACGTTGCGGGACTGCTGCACGTTGATCGCGTCGTCGTCCCAGCCGCGGAAGGTGAGGTTGCGGATGATGACGTTCGTCGCGCTGCTCACGTTGAGGCCGTTGTCGAGCACGGCCGTCGAGCCGACCCCGAGGACGGTCTTGTTGGACCGGACGTCGTTCATCTTGTCCGGCATGGTGACCGAGCCCTGCACCCGGATGATCAGCGGGCTCGACGACTCCAGGGCGTCGGCGAGCGCCTGCCCGTCGGTCACGGTGACGGTCTGACCGCCGGCGCCGCCGGTGGTGCCGCCGTTCTGGGTGGCCCAGCCGACCAGGCCGGGGTCGCCGACCGGCGGCGTGGTGCTGGTGGACGGGGTCGGGCTGGCGCTGCTCGGGCTCGGGCTGACCGAGGTGCTCGGTGACGGGTTGCCGGTGGGACCGCCGGGCAGACCGACCTTCCCGGTTCCGGCGGCCGCGGTGACCGCGGCCTTCACCTGGGCGCACGGCAGCAAGGTGTACGCGTACGGCACGGCCGGGACGCTCCCGCCGGCCTGACCCGCGCCGGAGTTGACGAAGCAGTTGTCCCGGGCCACGAGCCGGCCCGGCCCCGACGAGGCTTCGCCGAGATGGTACGGGTCGTCGACGTTCTCGAAGCTGTTGCCCTCGACGATCACACCGGCGTCCTCGGCGGAGGCGATGCCGTAGTCGCCGGTGTCGTTGTAGTAGTTGTTGTAGACGTGCACCTGGTCGCCGAAGCGGACTCGCGGGTTGCGCTGGCGGGTGGCGTCGAACCAGTTGTGGTGGTAGCTCACCTTGAGCCGGCCGACGTCCTGGGCGGCGTTGTTGTCGTCGTGGCCGAGCAGCATGTTCTTGTCGGTGCCGTCAGCGTGGTTGTAGGAGACGGTGACGTAGGACGAGCCGCGCTTGATGTCGACACCGCCGTCGGACCCGGTGGTCCAGGTGTTGTGGTCGATCCAGATGTGGTGCGAGAACATCTGCACGTTGATCGCGTCGTCGGCCCAGTTCCGGAAGTTCAGATTCCGTACGATGACGTTGTTGACCGCGTTGGCGGGCGGCGCGGTGATCGCGTTGTCGATCGGCAGGCCGATGTTGAGGCCGCCACCGGTGAACCCGGAGCCGGCACCGATCCCGACGATGGTCTTGTCGGAGGTGACGTCGTGCATCGGCCCTGGCAGCGCGATCAGGCCCTGCACTCCGATGATGCGCGGTCCGGCGGCCGCGGCCTCGGCGATGAACTCGGCAGCCGTGTCGACCGTGACGGTGGGTCCCCCCGCGCCGCCGGTGGTGCCGTTCTGACCCCAGGCGTTGACGCCGGCCCAGCCGTCGGCGACGTTCGAGCCCGGGTCGGTGGGCTCACTGCTGCTGGGCGAGGGTGACGCCGATGACGGGGTCGGTGACGACGGGTTGCCGCCGCCGATCGTGTCGGCCCGGACGTCGTCGAAGTCGGCGCTGGCGTTGAAGGTGGCCACGCCGATGCGGCCGGAGCTGAACTGGCTGTCGGTCGCGTCGACCAGGGCGGCGCCGTTGACGTACCCGCGCAGTGAGGTTCCGCTCACGTCGAGCCGCAGCGTGTACGCCGTGCCCACGCTGACGCCGACGGAGGCGGTGTCGAGGGTGGTCGACGAGCCGCCGACCAGCTTCTTGAGCTCGACCGTGTTGTTGCTGCGCAGCGCCAGGTAGTAGTAGCTGGTGTTGTTCTGCGCCCGGGCCAGCAGCGCCACGAACCGGTTGGTGCCGTTGAACGCGGTCGGTTTGACGACGGCCTGGGCGGAGTAGTTCGTCCAGGCGGCGTTGCCGGCCAGAGACCGGGCGTCGGAGCTGGTGCCGGACTGGCGGTAGACGCGGTCGCCGTCGGTGGCGATCGCCCAGCTGCCGCCGGAAGCGGTCCAGCCGGTGGCGTTGCCGTCCTCGAAGTCGTCGGTGAACAGGGTGTCGGCGTAGGCGATCGAGCCCATCCCGAGGATGAGCACGACGACGCCGAGGACGGCGCCGAGAGCGGCGAGCAGGCCCCGGCGGGGGACGCGCCGAGTGGTTGTGGGATGCACTGATCCTCCTGATCAGTAGGGGCGGGTGCGCGCGGATCGGTTCCCGGCCGCAGGCGCCCGGTGACGGCGCGGCGGACGGGAATGCAGGCGCAGATCATTTCCGGGCACGCCGGATCGCTGGCTCTATGTCCAGGTGCGTGCGGAAATTTTTGGCGTGCGTGCGGCAATCTTTGGCGCGCGTGCGGATATCACAAGAACGCGCGAGGAATCGGGCCGAAAACGGTCGGCCGAAGTGATCCGGTGGAGCAACTTACGAGGTCAGAGGTGCGTGGCCGCCGTGGGCCGGCGGTGGCGCGCGGGCCGGGTTTCCGGTTTGCATACGCGCTCCTCAATCAACCGAGATCCAATTCAGCAAACGTTTGCATCAAACTGAATCTAGATAGGGATCATGAAAAGCGTCAATGCTTTTGGTTTGCAGGTAAGTTGCAGGAATAATTCCGTGAACAGATGATCCGGGTGTCCGGCCGGGGGCTCGCGTACGCCACGTCGGGTCGCGTCATCAGCGTCGCCCGCGAGTGCAGCGCCCAGCGAGCTACCCGTCGGCTGCCTTCGGGCGCGGGTCCGGCCCACCTTCGCCGCCCTCTACGGTTTCGAAGTATGTGTCCATTCCGGCGCGCACCGCCGCGAAAGCGCGTTCAGCCGCGCTGATGATCGCGGTGCGTACGGTGTCCGGGTGTTCGCCGAGTGATATGCGGCGCCGGATCTCCGAATGCAGCGCCCGGTCCACCCCCGCGATCACCGCGGCAGTGGCATGCGGAACCAATGAGCCCGTGGCAGTCCTGCTCATCTCACAGAGCTTCTCGGCCAGCGCGGCCTCGGTCAGCTCGGCGAGCAGGCGCGCCCTTGCCTGGAGCGCCGGGCTCTCGTCGACAACTCGCCAGAAAGCGACCACGTCACTGTCGATCCCCAAGGTGGGGTCATTCCGGCTCACCGCGTCCAGGAAGGCGCGATGCACCGCTTCCACAACCGATTCGCCGGGAGCGCAGCCGGCGGCTGCCCGTGCGAGTCGTTGCACCACGTCGGCCTGGCGGTCGAAGAAGAGGTCTTCCTTCGTGGGGAAGTAGTTGAAGACAGTGTTGACCGAGACCCGTGCGGCTCTCGCAACGTCGGACACCGTGACCCGGTCGAAGCCGCTGCTGAGGAAGAGCGACAAGGCGGTGTCCGCGATCGCGGTTCGTGTCGCCTGCTTCTTCTCGTCCCGTAGTCCCACACCGAGATCCTAGCGTCACTCCAAACTTGGTGTCACACCAAGTTTATCGTACGGTGTGGTCATGGCGCTTCTTTTTGGCATCTACCCCGGCGGCCTCAGCGGCGCGGCAGACGGATCAGTCACCGATGGCCCCGCCGAGCGGCCTGGGCGCATCAACGCTGCTCTCGACGCTCTGCACGGTGAGCACCCGTTTCTCGTCCGCGGCTATCTGCACTACAGCGATGCGGCTCCGGGCGTTGTGCAGGCCCCGCCGAACCCCGCCCAGTACGCAACCGGCAGTCGGCGCCTCGACCTGGTGCTCTGCTTCCGGGAACCCGGGAACGACCTCAGCGGCTGGCTGGAATTCATCAGCGCACAGATGCGCCAGCACGCGGCATGCCTCGCCACACTGCAGATCACCGAGGAAGCCAACCACTCCGGCCCCGGTGGGGACGGTGGCTTCCCGTCCGCGAGACGAGCGCTCGTCGAAGGCGTCATCGCCGCGAAACGCGAAGCGATCCGGCTCGGACTGGACGTTCGGATCGGCTGCAACTCCACGGCTGTCTTCGACCCGGCCCAAGAGTTCTGGACCGACCTCGGCCGTCGAGGCGGTGACGAATTCCGGTCCGCCCTCGACTACGCAGGTCTCGACTTCTTCCCCGATGTCTTCCAGCCGATCCCCGCCGAACGTCTTCCCGAGATGGTTCAAGGGGTCATCGAACTCTTCCGCCACCAGAGCCTCGCCGCGGCGGGCATCGGAAGATCAGTGCCGATCCACATCACCGAGCACGGCTGGGGCACCGGCACCGGGCGGCCGTATTCCCGTCAGGCCGAAGTACTCGAAACCGTCGTACGCACCATTGCCGAACACAGCGAAGAACTCAACATCACCACGTACGAGCACTTCGCACTACGAGACGCGAACACCAGCCACGACCATGCCCTTTTCCAACTCGGCATCCTCGACTCCGACTACCAACCGAAACCGGCGGCCAGCACCTACCGAGATCTGATCAGCGAACTGAGCGTCAGGATGTGAGACGTCAATTCGGCACTTCAGCACGTCGGCCGGCACAGAGTGACGGGCTGCTGCTGGTTTCGGTTTTTGCGTTCCGTCCGCCGACACCTCACTACCGGGCGAGCGGGCCGCCGGCGGCTTGTCCATGCCGTCGGGTGCGGACGTGGCCGCATCACGCTGCCGAACGGCTTCCACGCCGTTCAGCTGAGATTCAGCCGGATGTCTTGCGACCGATGAAAGCGGACCATTGCTGATCGCCGTCAGGCTGAACCGTGATGGCCCCGCATGTGGCATTTCACGGTATGCAGGCACCGGCGCCTCCTGCGATTCCTGACACGCGGACCGTGGCAGATCAGTGCGCCTCTGAAACGGCGTCGCCTCAGGTGTCGTAGCAGCCGTCCCAGGGCGGGTCGAAGCCCAAGTCGTCAGGTACGAACTCCGCGTGATCTTGTCCGTCATAGTCCTCGGACTGGTCAACCAGGCCAAAGGTGTGACCGTCGAACTCGACGTGGAACAGCCTGATGGCGATGTCGCTGAAGACACGCCCAGGCAGGGCGTCCAGCCAGTCGGCGAGACGCGCCCGGGCGCGACCGATCGAGGCGCCCTCGTCTTCGCTGGTGTCGGCGCACCAGATCTGCGAACCGGTATGGGCACCGTCCCGGTCGAACCGGTGCAGCACGGCGTACCACCGCTTGTAGCGAGGCCAGGAGTCGGTTGCCCCGGTGCCGTCTTCGAGGGTGGCCGTGACGGAGCCGAAGAACTGTCCACCCTCATACGTGCCAATTGAGCTGGTGCGGTAGTCCGGCTCGTACGCGATGGGAACGTGTTCAGGGATTGCCATGACCGGATGTTAGAGCGGGGGTATGACAAAGACGATCATGGCTCGTCTCCTCCGGCGGTAGGCCCCGGTTATGGGAATCGCTGGGCCGTCAGCATCTCCAGGCGTCGGCTGACCGGCAGTGCTACCACCGATAATGACGGCTCACTGAGAGCTGGCGCGCCCTCAGCAGCAGAAGAGGACGTTCAGTGGAGGGCCCCGGATGCACTCCGTGAGACCAGATGGGAAGGTCGGGTCCATGAAAGGCAGGACTACGGGCTGGGCGTGGACCAAGGTGAGCCCTGTCCATGCCGATGACGTCTGCGACGGCGCTGTCCGCTCTTACACGTACCGTCACTACGGGCCGTCCGATCGCTTCTATGAACGTTGCATCGGGTTGGCCTGGTGTTCGAATTGCCGTGAGCATACGTTCGGAGAAGGTCACTGACTCTTGTCGTACGCCTGCTGGTTGAGTTCCAGGTACCGCTTCATCCCGATCCCGTCGAGACCCCGCACCAGTCGTCCCCCTCGGTGTCGATGTCCTTCGTGCCGGTGATGAAGGCCAGCTGTCCCTGACTGACGTAATTGTCCAGGTTGGCCTTGAGCGTGGACAGCTCGGAGACGGTGGCGGGGTCCGCCCAGACCTTGAAGCCTCGGGGAACACCTGTGCCTTGGCCACGTGCGGCTCGTACTGCTTCGTCGCCTCGAACAGACGCCGCTCGAGGCCGGCCTCGGAGTAGATGTCATCCGGCACCGCCTCGGCGTTGCGCAGGGCGAGGGTGAAGTTGTGTTGGCCGAGCGACGACCACGCGGAGAACCCCACCCCCGGTGGCCGCTCGGCGACACGACCCGCGGCTCGGCTGGACTACCATGGGTGGCACCGCGAAATGCGCTCGTTCCCGTGAGAATCCGGAGCGCACCACCATGAAGTACACCGTCTCGATCGAGATCGCCCTCCCGAGGGAGAGGGTCGCCCAGCTGCTGGCCGACCCGGCGCATCTGCCGAACTGGTTGCGAGGCCTGGTGGTGCACGAGCCGATCAGTGGCACCCACGGGCAGGTCGGCACGACGTCGCGGGTCGTACTGCGGACGGGCAAGCAGGAGATGGAGTGCACCGAGACCATCACCCGCAGGGACCCGGTGGACCTGCACAAGATCCCGAGGGAAGCCGTCGTTCATTTCGAACGCGAGATCGTCGCCGAGGGCATGTGGAGCGCCGCACGCGAGCGGCTGACCGAGACCGGCCCAGACAGGACGCTCTGGGAGAGCGAAAACGAATACCGGTTCAGCGGCGTGCTGATGCGGCTGGTGGGGCTGGTGATGCCGGGCGCTTTCCGCAAGCAGTCGCTACAGCACATGCGGGACTTCAAGGCATTCGCCGAGCAGGGCCATGACGTCCGCGACGCGGCGGGCTGATCCGCGATCGTTCCCCTTCCCCCTGGTAGTGCGGAACTGTCGTAGCCGGCATTTAGGCTGCGCCCGTGAGCATGAACGGCAACTGGCTGCGCGTGTCCCCGGACGAGCTGGAACACGCCAGGACCGACCTCAAATGGGCCCACGAGTTCGCCATCGCGGCAAAGCGCGGCAACTCCGATCGCTGGACCAGCACGGACAAGGCGTGGAACGGTCTCGATTTCCTACTCGACCGGCTCGGCTTCACCGATTCGCTGGTCCTCGGCGCGGAGGACTTCGTCGAACTGCCGGACGCCGAGCCGGACAGCGATGAGATGTTCTACTTCCTGGAGAGCCTCGAAGACGACTGGGGCTACGGGCCACCCACCTACCTGACGCCGATCCAGGTGGCGGTCGCGGCTTCGCAACTGGCTCCGCTCACCGAAGAGGACCTGATTCGTGGCGTCGACCAGTCCGAGCTGAGCCGGGCCGGGATCTACCCCGACACATGGGACAGTCCCGGCAAGCTGCAGTGGGTTGCCCACTATCTGCCGGACGTCAAAAGCTTTTTCGCGGCAGCCGCCGACGATGGCGACGCGGTGATCTGCTGGCTTGACTGAGCAACAGCTCAACGCGCTTGAGCAGCCGCGGATGTGTACGGCGCCTCACGAGCCGGCAGGAGAGCGGAAACGACACCGAGTTCACCTCGCGTGGCCGGTGTCGAGATCATCGGTGCTCGCGAGCTTCTCAACGCGGCTGTTCCGGCGGCGGCCCATAAAGCTGAGTGCGCGGCCACGCGGTCATTCCGCTCCAGCCGAGAAACTCGCCGTTGGATGATAGGTAGAGCGCCTCCCGGGTAAGTTCCCAGAATGAGTGACACACAGGGCCGCTATCGGCAGAACGATCCCGACCGTGCCCAGGGCTTGATAAGTGACGCGCAGGGCGAATTCGTCCAGCAGCATCCCGGGGGCGCATTCGACCCCCACGCTTTCCATTCCGGCCGCCCCGCCGCGCCGCCAGCGGAAGCCGGCGAAGACCATCCGGCGGGCGAGCCGCCGATGACCGGAGAGCGCATGACCGCGCCAGACGGAGAGCTCGCCAAAACCGAGCAGCCCCCGACCCGATACAATCCCCACACCAGGGTGTCGTAGAGCTTCCATCCGAGCCCGACGGCCCTGCCGTAGTCACACACCTGACCCGACCGCTGAAACCTCAGTCCTCCTTGGGAACCCTGTTCGCGGATGCCGATCTGGCCGGCGCCGGTTCGCTTGCCTCCTTACCGCGTGGGGAGGCTTCCAACGTCTTCCACCCGTAGGTGATCAGATCGAAGATTCGCTCGGTCGCGGCGCGGCGATCCGATCGACCGCGGGCGAGAGCAGGGATCTGAAGAATGAACCGGGCCAGTGCGACACACGCGACGTCATCACGCTCGAAGCCGAGTTCGTCAGCGATGGCAGTGCCGAGGCTGTTGGTGTGCCGCGTCCACATTCGCTCCGCGTAGTCGCGCAGTGCCGGAGTGGACTCCACCAGACTGTTGAACTCCAGTGCTCGCGGATGGAGCGCGATCGGCAGGTGGGCGCGCAGAGCATGCTCTCGCAGGGCGTCCAGGACGGACTGCCCCTCGGCTCGCTGCTGTACCGCGGCGATCAGCTGCGTTTCGTTTTCCTGATCTTGGTCGAAGACCAAGGCCTCTTTGCCCGTGAAGTGCTTGAACAGCGTCGTGGTCGACACGTCGGCGGCATCGGCGATGTCGCGAATGCTGACCTGATCGTAGCCCCGCTCCAGGAAAAGACGCAGGGCCGCGTCGGCGATCGCCTGGCGGGTGGCCGCCTTCTTGCGTTCGCGACGGCCGACGGGAATCTGGGTCATGACCTGAGTGTAACCGATAGTGGCATGAGGCAATAAGTTGACTCATTGCACTTTTCAAGTCAGTCTGGTTTCCTGGGTGGGCAAGGCCATCGAGCATCCGAGACACGGGCGTTTCGTGTGGCCGGCCTCGCACGACCACACGACTGTCGCCTCGGCTAGGCCGAGGCGACCGGCCGGGGAAGTACGCAGCCCGGCCCCCGTCTCGCACCAACCAGCGACGTCGCGTACCCGCGAAAGGACCGTCATGACCTCACCCGCACCCAAGCACGCCAGGATCAGCATCATCGGCGCCGGACCCGGTGGGCTTACCTGCGCCCGCATCCTCCAACGGCATGGCATCACCGTGACCGTCCATGAACGAGACGCTGACCGCGACACCCGCAACCAAGGCGGCACCCTCGACCTGCACGCCGACAACGGCCAGATCGCCCTTCGCGAGGCGGGTCTGCTCAACGAATTCTTTCGGCTATCCCGCCCCGAAGGCCAAGAAACCCGCATCCTGAGCACCGACGGCGAGATGCGGGCACACCTGATGCCCGACGAGGGCGAACTCTTCAAACCCGAGATCGATCGGGGCCAATTACGTGATCTGCTGCTCGATTCTCTCGAACCCGGCACCGTACGGTGGGGCCACGGTCTTACCCGACTGGCCGGGCCGGCCACCGGCCCGCGCATGCTGCACTTCACCGACGGTTCGAACATCGAGACTGACCTGGTCATCGGTTCCGACGGCGCGTTTTCCCGAGTTCGCCCCGCTGTCTCCCCTGCCATTCCCGAGTACACCGGTGTCACGTTCACCGAGGCGTGGTTCCATGACGTGCAGAACCGGCACCCGGAGATCTCGACACTGACCGGCGAGGGCAGCGCGACGGGTGCCGACGGCGAGCGTGCCCTCTGGGCCCAGCGCAACAGCGGCAACCACATCCGCGTCTACATCATGCGGAAGGCTCCGGTCGACTGGATCGCCCGAGCGGGACTGCGACGCGACGACACCGCCGGCATCCGCGCTCACCTACTCACCGAATTCGCCGCCTGGGGTCAGCGGATGAAGCAGTTGATCACCGCCAACGACGGCGCCTTCATCGACCGGCCGATCTTCGCTCTTCCAGCCCCACACACGTGGGAACACACCCCCACCGTGACCCTGCTCGGCGACGCCGCCCACCTCATGCCACCGCTCGGCGTCGGCGTCAACCTCGCCATGCTCGACGCCAGCGAACTGGCGCTCGCACTGGCCACCGCCCCCACCGTCGCCGAGGCCATCCACGCCTACGAAGCCACCATGCTCCCCCGCTCCACCGAGACCGCCAAAATGCTCGAAGGCCGCGCCGAGGACCTGCTTTCCGGCGACCTTCCCCCGGAGTTCGCGGACGATGGCCAGCCCTGACCCAGACCCGAACAGTTCCTCTGTAGCTGTCCTCGGGCGTGGCTCACATGGTTGGCGATGCAGCTGATCCCTGCGCCGACCGATGCAAGCAGAACGGCGGACCTCCGCCCTGGCCGGAATTCCTCGCGTCCACATCATCGGACACCGGCGGCGTGCGCAATCGCCAGCCTCGGCGCCACATCGTACGACGCAATCCGCCTCTGATCCCTGCACAACGTACTCGCTGCACGCCCTCATCTGGGACTGTAAGAGCCGTTTTCTTGACAGACCCCGAAACACCGGCCGAAACGGCCTGCAGTTGAGATCGGGCCGACCGGGGTCGCTGCGCCCGTGAGCAACGCTGCCACCCGGCCTCCCGAGTGCAGTATCGGTACATCGCCGGGAAGCTCCTCGTGCCCGGCATCCATGCTCGCCGGACCTGGTCGAGCCGCTGCCGCACAAGTAACGCGCTGATCACGACGAGCAGCATGACGCAATACAACCGTCATCAACTTCGGGTCCATTCCGGGAGTTGCGTGGTATCGTCCGTCACACCTACCAACTGGTAGGTAGGTGCTTCATCTCGTTCCGGTGCTGAGAGGTTATTGCCGTGATCCCCACCCTTCTGCGCTCCTCCGGACTGAGCCGGCCACTCGCTCTCGACAGTCCGCCTGTCTTCTCCTGGCAGGTGAAGACGGATGAGACCGACGTGGTACTGATCGCGGCCGAGGTCCGCGTTCTCGATGCCCGGGGCGCCGAGGTGTGGCGGTCGGGATGGGTCGGTACGCCCTCGATCCCCTCAATCGCGTATGCCGGGCCCGCCCTCACGGCTCGCGCGGCCTACACCTGGTCGGTTCGGGTCCGTGACGGCCGCGCGGTCGAGTCGGACTGGTCGGCCCCTGCATGGTTCGAGACCGGGGTCCTCGGGGAGGGGTTCGAAGGCGCGGCGTGGATCCGGCTCGACGAGCAGACACCGCACGGTGAGGCCGCCCCGGTGCAGTACCTGCGTCACGAGTTCGATGTCACCGAGCCGGTGATCCGGGCACGTGTGTACTCCACCGCGCTGGGCTGGTACCGGCTGCACATCAACGACGTGGACGTGACCGGTCCCGGGCTCTTCCCCGGTTTCACGGCGTTCGACACCCGCGTCGAGTACCAGGTCCACGACGTCGCGGAGGTCCTCGTGGAGGGCCGCAACGCGATCGGCATCGTGCTGTCCGACGGACGCTTCCGGGGCCGGATCGGCGCCATGGGCAGCCCCGCCATGTACGGCGACCGCACGACCGCGATCGCCTTCCTCGAACTGGAGCACGCCGACGGCAGCCGCTCGGTCATCCGGACCGACGGAAGCTGGGTCGGCGGGCACGGCGAGATCGTCGCCGCCGACAACCGGGGCGGCGAGACCATCGATGCGCGCCTGCGCTCGGCGTGGAGCATCGTCGGCGGGACACTGCCGGAACATGTCCCGGTGACCGAGGTCGACGAGAGCCGCACCCTCGTCGGGGCGAGTGCCGAGCCCACCACCCACGCCACAGCGCTGCCGGCCACGGGAACGCACCGCGCCCCCTCCGGGAAGCTGGTTGTCGACTTCGGGCAGAACCTGCACGGCGTGGCGAGAATCGTCGCCCGCGGGCCGCGCGGGGCGGAGATCGTCGTCTCCCACAGCGAGGTGCTGGGAAAGGACGGTGAGGTCGACTGGAAGTACCTCATCGCCGGCATCCAGGCCGACATCGGGATCGGCCCCGACCGATTCATCCTCTCCGGCGAGGAGGACGTGTTCGTGCCGACGTTCGCCACCCAGGGCTTCCGATACATCTCCGTCGAGGCGCCGGACGACGTCGAGTTCCTCGACTTCTCCAGCATCCCGGTACATGCCGAACTCGACTACCACGGCACCTTCGACTGCTCGAACGAGCTCGTCACCCGTTTCCACGACAACGTGGTCTGGAGCATGCGCGGCAACTTCCTCGACGTGCCGACCGACTGCCCGACACGCGAACGCAGCGGCTGGACGGGAGACGCGCAAGTGTTCGCGCCGACCGCGCTGCTGCTCGCGCAGACCGGCCGCTACTTCACGAACTGGCTCGTCGACATGCGCGCTCAGCAGCACGCTGACGGCACCATCACCGACATCGTCCCGCTCGATTCCCCGAACTGGAGGGAAGGAGCGGAACCCACCGAGAAGGAGAAGGAGTTCGGTTTCACGATGCCGCCGAGCGGCTCGGCCGGCTGGGGCGACGCGATCGTGCTCATCCCCTGGGAGGTCTACCAGGCGACGGGGACGAGGGACGTGCTCGTCGACAACTACCCGACCATGGTCCGCTGGATCGAGCGGTACGCGCTCATGGCCGAGAGCACCGGGGACAGCGGGCTGCCCCACGGCCGCTACCTCGTCGACTCCGGCTACCACTGGGGCGAATGGCTCGAGCCGGAAGGAGAGGGCGACGGCGTCAAACCGATGATGGAACTGATGGCCGACCTCTTCGCCCGGCCGCGCTCCTGGGTGGCGACCGCCTACTTCGAGCACTCGAGCCGCATCCTGTCGCAGATCGCCGCACTCCTCGGCGAAAACGACGACTCCCGTCGATTCTCCCAGTACGCGGAGGGCGCGCGAGCCGCGTGGCAGGAGGCATACATGACCAACCCGGCGTTGCTTGAGCCCGACGCTCAGGCGACGTACGTGCGCGCCCTCGAGTTCGGACTCGTGCCCGAGGAACGACGTCAGGCGACCGTCGACCGGCTCGTCGAGCGCATCCGCGACCGTGACACGCACCTCGGCACCGGATTCCTCAGCACCGCCTTCTTGCTGCGACAGCTCTCCCGCAACGGCAGAACCGATGTCGCGCTCGACCTGCTGCTGCAGCAGACCCCGCCGTCATGGCTCGGACAGGTGGTACGCGGAGCGACGACCACGTGGGAGACGTGGACCGGTCACGATGCCGACGGCAACCCGCTGATGTCGCACAACCATTACTCGCTGGGTGGTTCCGTACGCTGGCTCTACGAGGATCTCGCCGGCTTGCGCCCGGCCGCGCCGGGATGGCGCCGGATCCTTGTCGATCCGCTGCTCACCCCACGGATCCCGGCAGTCGCGGCCAGCACCGGCACACCCTTCGGCGACGCAGCCGTGAAGTGGACGCTCGACAGCGACCAGGCCGTCGTCGTCGTCACGGTGCCTGCCGGCACCGAGGCGACGGTAGTGCTACGTGGCGCGGACGCGGCGACGACCGCCATAGGCGACGCCACCGTCGCCGAGAGCGGCCGCGCCCATCGCCACGAATCCGGTGCGTTGCTCGTCGAGGTGGGATCCGGTCGGCACCAGTTCACCTGGAGCACTGCCGCCTGACCGCCGAACGCCGCTGCTGCGCCGGGCCCACCACAGCCGGCCCGGCGCAGGCGGCCTGGCGCAGCAACGAAACCTCAGCAGCATGCCTGACGAGCGACGGCATGGCCGCTCGCAACCGAAAAAGCTGACGTAGTGCTTCTCCGTGCAATGGTGTGCGCGAAAGGGTATCGATGACGTCCATTCCTCCTCCTACGGAATCCGCCCACCTCGCGACCCCTGTTCGGACGGAGACGCAGGAACCGCTTCGGATTCGTGGGCCTCTGCGCAAGCTCATGCTCTGGCTCGTACCAGGGAATCTGCCGGTATTCCTCACGTTCGGCATCGCCGGGTCGGTACTGATGCCGGTGCAGGTGTCCGCCCTCGACCCCGACAACAAGGTCGCCAGCCTGGCGCTGGTCACCGCGGTCGCCGGGTTCTTCTCGATGGTCACGCAACCGCTCGTCGGCATGCTCAGCGACCGGACGCGGACCCGCTTCGGCGCACGCGCTCCCTGGATCGTCGCCGGAGCACTCATGAGCGGCCTCTCGCTGATCGGCATGGCGATGACGAACGGCATCACCCAGATCCTGATCGCCTGGAGCTGCGTGGGGATCGCTCAGAGCGTCATCGCTGCCCCCGTGAACGCGATCCTTCCCGACCGGGTACCGGCGGCAGCTCGTGGCCGCTTCGCCGCGGTCGTCGGATTGACGTCCGTGTTCGGTGCCATCGGCGGACAGGCGGCGGGCTCCGCACTCGCCGCGGACGTCGGCCGCGGCTACTTGCTCCTCGCCGGCATCGTGATCGTCTTTGCCGTGCTCTTCGTGGTGTTCAACCCGGACCACAGCAACGCGACGGAGCCGCGACCACCTCTGCGTCTTGGCACGGTATTGCGAAGCTTCTGGGTCAACCCGAGGCGGTATCCGGATTTCGCCTGGGCGTTCGCCGGACGGCTCTGCTTCTTCACCGGCTACGGCGCGGTTCTCGGCTTCAATCTCTTCCTCCTGCAGGACTACATCGGCCTCGGCGACCGGGCAGTCGGCTACGTCGCCGTGCTCGGTAGCGCCATGCTGCTCGGCCTACTGCCGGCCACCGCCGTCGCCGGTCCCCTCTCCGACAGGATCGGCCGGCGCAAGCCCTTCATCTTCGTGGCCTCACTGCTTGTCGCCGCCGGCTTCGCGATCCCCTGGACCTTCCCCACACTCGCGGGAATGATCACCGCGCAGGTGATCATCGGTATCGGCGTCGGCGCCTGGCACTCCGTTGATCAGGCCCTCGTCACCGAGGTGCTGCCGAGCCAGGCCACCTACGGCAGCGACCTCGGCATCATCAACATCGCCACGGCCCTGCCCGGCACCATCGCTCCCGCCCTCGGCGGTGCCATCGTGACCCTTGCCGGCTACGCGGGCCTGTTCCCATTCGCCATCGGGACCGTGCTGCTCAGCTCGGTGGCCATCTTCTTCATCAAGTCCGTCCGGTGACGAACACGAAACGCACACCGACGAGACCGTACGAACCGACCATCCACGCAAGCGGCACGGTCCGAGACGCCGCCCAAGAAAACTCGAGGAACGCACCATGAGGACTCAGCCAGAGGTCGAAACCGCAACAGGCGCCATTCGAGGCAACTGGCGCGACGTCGGGGACACCGCCTTCGCCGAGTTCCTGGGCGTTCCCTACGCCGAGCCTCCCGTGGGTCCCCTCCGCTTCGCCGCCCCCGTACCCACTCGCCCTTGGAAGGGCACGCGAAACGCCACCACCTACGGGCCGACCGCCATGCAGCACCAGGAGAAGACGACCGGAGGCGTTCCGCAACCGACCGTGCCCGGCGACGCGACACTTTCACTCAACGTGTTCACCCCGGACACCAATGCCGACACAGCATTACCGGTGGTCGTCTTCATCCACGGAAACGACTTCGTCACGGGCACGCCACTGAGCCCGTGGAACGACGGACGAGGACTCGCCCGCAGCGGAATTGTCCTCGTCACGGTCAGCTACCGGCTCGGGTTCGAAGGCTTCGGCCTGGTACCCGGCGCGCCACTCAACCGCGGCGCACTCGACTGGCTGCTCGCGCTGGAATGGGTGCAGGAAAACATCCGCCTCTTCGGCGGTGACCCGCACCGGGTGACCGTCACCGGGCACTCGGCGGGAGCCACCGCGGTCCTCGAACTCCTCGCCATGCCCCGCGCGCAGGCACTGTTCCACCGTGCGTTCGCAGCGTCACCACGGCGCCTTCACGTCTCGCTCGAATCGGCCGAGAAAACCGCGATCAAGGTCGCACGTCTCGCGCACGTTCCGTTCACCCGAGAAGGACTCACCTGCATCTCGCGGGCAACCATGTCGACGCTCGAGACGAAGATCCTCGGCGGCACCATCGGCACCGTCCGGTCGATGCTGGCGGGCGGGCATTTCGGGCCTGTCGTCGATGGGGAACTCATCACGAGGCCCGCCATCCAGGCGATCGCTGCAGGCGTCGGAGCAGACAAGCCCCTGATCATCGGGTCACTGGATGATGAGTTCACCTCGATGCTCGCCGACATACCCCGAGCGCTGTCCGCGGTGCCCGCCGATGTCCTCCTGCGCCTGGCCGGCGTTCCCTCAGAGATCCGGAGCGCGTACCTGGCGGCACGCCCGGACCCGCGGGAACGGTCGACGGAGACCCTCGAACGCTTGGCCACCGACCGCATCGTCCGATCGACGGTCCTCGCAACAGCCGAAGCACGCGGGTCGGCACCGACCTGGCTCTACCGGTTCGCCTGGGGCTCCCGCGTGCACACCGTCGACGGCAGGCCGGCAGCACTGCACAACCTCGACATACCCTTCCTCTTCGATGTCCTCGACGATCCGACGGTCGCCACCTTCGCGGGACCATCGGCGCCGCAGTCGGTCGCCGACGAATTCCACGGCACTCTTGTCGACCTCGCCACGAGCGGCGCCGCCAACTGGCCGTGCTGGAGCGGCGCCCGGATCGCCCACGTCTTCGACGACCATCCGCACGACGAAGCCGACTCCTACCACGAGGTCGACGCCCTCCTGCCGACGTACCGCATCGAGTGGACACGTGAGCCGGCAGCCGCCCGCCCCACTGGCGCCGCGGTACGCGCAGCAGCCGCACCAGTGCGCCGCCGGACGCGCCCGAGCCTGGCTTCGACCATCTTCACACCACTGATCGCTGCACTAGCCCGGAAGGCCGGCGACACCTCCGGTGACCTGCCTCGCGCACGGAGAGTCGGCGACAAGGCCGCAGCGATCGTGGACCCGCCCACCCGACGAGTCCACATGACGCAGACCGAATTGGGCGGCGTGCCCGTCTACCGGTTCTCCTCCGGGCCCACCACACGGGGCGTGGTGCTGTTCCTGCACGGCGGTGCCTACGTCGTCGGCTCCGCCCTAGCCGCCCGAGGCCGGACAGCGCGCATCTGCCTCGACGGAGGACCGGATGTGGTCAGCGTCCAGTACCGGCTCGCTCCCGAACACCCCTACCCAGCAGCACTGGAGGACGCGCTCGCGGTGTACCGAGAGCTGATCGCCCTGCACGGCCCGCAACGGGTGCTCGTGTCGGGTGAATCGGCCGGCGGAGGCCTGGCGATCGCCCTGCTGCAACGGGTTCAGCACGAGGGCCTGCCCCAGCCGGCGGCACTGCTCACCCAGTTCCCGTGGACCGATCTCACAGTGAGCGGCGCCAGCGCTACGGAGAACAGGGAACGCGACGTACTCAACCACGCCGACATCGTTACGTTCGCCTCCCTCTACGCCGGCGATCATGAGCTGCGCGAACCAGGCATCTCGCCCCTCTACGGGTCGTTCGAGGGATTCCCGACGACCTACATCCTTGTCGGCACACGCGACCTCGTGCGTGACGACTCACGTCGGGTCGCGGAAAAGATGCGAGCCGAAGGGGTGGACGTACAACTCGACGAGTGGGAGGGAGGCTCGCACGGGTTCACCGGCATGCCGTTCCCGGAAGGCCGGGAAGCGCAGGCAAGGATGAACGCGTTCATCCTTGCCAACCTCCCGGACCGATCCGAGACGGTGCCAGAGCACCTCGAGGATTCACCGAGCGTTCCAGCACATGGCCACCGAGGCGACCAACGGCACGGGACTCCGACCACCCAGCACCCTCCGCGGTGAACTGACGAGACGAGCTCTAGGCTTAGAAAGTGCCCACCGATCGCTCACCGACCCAAGACCGCATCCTCGATGCGGCGGAAGCCGTCTTCGCTTCGAAGGGGTATCGCGGAGGTGCACTCAACGATGTAGCGCTCGCCGCGGGCTACACACGTGCGGGACTCCTCCACCACTTTCCCAGCAAGGAAGCACTCCTCCTCGCCATCCTGGAACGACGAGACGAACGGCTACATGCCCTCGAGTCCATCGCCCCGGACGAGTCCATCGGCGACGTTCTATCAGCCGTCCCCCGTGCGTTCGAGCGGTACCCGGAACTGCGGATGTTCATCCAACTCGGCCACATTGTGTCTGCCGAGGCGTCCTCGCCCGACCACCCCGCCCACGACTGGAGCGTCGCCCGCGAACGGCAGCTGCGAGAAGACCTCGCCAAGGCCGTGGACAGAGCCAAGGAGCGAGGGGAATTGGCGGCGGACATCGACTCCCAAGCACTCGCAGCACTCGTCCTCGGAGCCTTCGAAGGCCTGGAAGCACAATGGCTCCTGGACGACCAGGTGGACATCGCCAGCGGGATGCAGATCCTGCAGCGGCTACTCGGCTCTGCGGCCCGCGTCTAGCGGCAACCGCGCCCAGAGTGCAAGGACGGTCGTGTGGCCACTACCTGGACCCGATTGGTGGCTATGTAGCGAGAGACGCCGTGGCGGGGCGGGCCGAGAGGGCCTGTCTGCGGTGGGTGACATCACGATCTTGGAGGATCTTCATGCAGGGTCAGCAGGGTCTGGAAAGCCTCTCAGCTGTTCCGGCCCAAGGTCACGGTGCGGGATCCGGGTGTGAAGTCGCCGAAGGACTGTTGCCAGGACTCACCGGGCCAGTAGTACGTCACACGGCCGTCGACGGGCCGGTAGTGGGCTGTGTAGAGCGTTCTTGACCCCTGCTCGTCGACGGATTGGTATAGCGGCGGCTTCAGCATCGCCGCCACGTCGTCCGCACCCGCAGCGCGAATGGCGCGCAGCCGCTCCTGCGTCCGCAGGGCACGCTCCTGCTCGTCGGTCACCGGCAGGTGCTGGTGGTTGGCGGCGCAGGCATCCGGCGCCACCGTCGGTGACATATCCGGGCCCACGAACATCGTCACCGCCTTGGCGGGATCGACAAGGGTGAGGTTCTGGGGGACGGCGACAGGAAGGGACCGCAGCCTGCCGACCGCCTCATCGACGGTGTCGCACGTCTCCAGCAGGTAGCGCACCACGACGAGAATGGCGAAGCCGCGTCCGTAGGCGGAACGTCCGCCCCAGGTGAGCGAGACCGCGAGACCGGCGTCGTTCATCCCGTCCAGCAAGCCCCACAGCATGTCCTGCATTCCGATCACGGGGCGCAGGAAGCAGGAGGAGACGATGGTCCCCTCGCACTGATCGGGCCGTAGGTCATAGTTGCGCAGCAGAGTGCCGTTCTGGCCGATCTGGGTGCAGGCCTGGGTGAACGGCCGCAGTGCTGCGTGGGTGAGGAAGGCTTCCGCCCCGGGCCTGTCTAGTTGGCCGGCCAGGCGGTCCAGAACCGGGATCAGTTCCGGCATGTGCGTACGGAACAGCGCCCGAACACGGTCCGCGCCCTGCGGAGTCCGGCCCTCCTCGGTCAGCAGGCCCTCCATCTCCTGCCACAGGGTCCGCACGTAGGCGGCCCACCGCCCGTCGCCGCCGTCGCCGACCTCGATCGACTGGAAGGTCTTGTGCTCTTGCCGCACGGCTGCCACTCCCTCTGTGAGAATCGCCGAGGTGAGGCAACCTAGCTAATTGCGGGGTGAATCACCAGGTGGCCGCCATCGGCGACGGCCAGGCGCTGGATCTGGTTGAAGCCGCTGAATGCGAGCGTGGCCGATACCAAGCCGGTGACAATGTCCCGCGTTGGAGGAGCCGGGAGTCAAGTAGGCGAGCGGCGGGCCCAATTGTCAATCGGTGTCGCTCGGTGACATGTGATCTGGCTGCGACGGTCTCGTCGCGCTCGGCCAAGAAGCCGTTCTCGAGTTTGGCCCCGGAGCGGACCAGGGCGACGAGGTGGGGGCCGTTGACCGCGCGCCAGCGGGACTGGGCGGCCTCGATGAGTTTGAACGCCATGGCCAGGCCTGCGACCTTGGAGCCAGGGCCTTTGGTGACCTTGGTCCGGTGCCGGACGGTGGCGAAGGTCGATTCGATCGGGTTGGTGGTGCGCAGGTGCACCAGTGTTCGGCGGGGAAGTCGTAGAACGTGAGCAGCTCGTCGAGGTCGTCGGTGCGCCGGACGAGGTCAGCACCTGCCGCGGCACGGCATGACCGTTACGCACGACCAGACGCCGGCCGTCGACGTCGAGCTCGCCGGTATGCGCCGCGATGTACGCGGCGACCTCGTTCCTCCAACGCCGCGGCGAGCATCCGCCGGGCGCCGTCACGCATGATCTCGCCGATCAACGACCCGCCAGTCATCGTGGCCGCTGGCGTCGGCTCCTCGGGGGTGACCACGGTGAGCACAGGCGTACCTTCCCGACCCGCGTTGGCGCGCCGGCCTTGCTTGATCCCTTGATCGGATTCCTTGGGAAGGTATGCCTCCCAAGGCCCCTCCACAGGTTTCAAGCATTGCTCCTCCCACTGCGGCAGAACAATGAACGCCGTATGGGTTCCAAGATTGCTCATCCTGTTTCGAGATTCTCGCAGACCACGGATGAGTCGCGATCATGACCGGAGCTCATGTGAGGTATTAGTGATTTCTGTTGGCCGGTTTCCGGTGGGGCGGCGACAATGGGTTCATGGCGCAGCTCTCTTTATTCCCCGTGAGGCATCTGCGGGATCCTGCTGCGCGTCGCAATTATTCTCCGGAGGGGGAAAGGTTCCGGCGTGAGCACAAGCGGCATCGCGCGTGGGGCCTTGTGCAGCGGCACGCTCGGCGGCTGCGTCAGTTGCGTGATCAGATGGAGGCTGCGGCTGCCGCTGAGCCGCCACCACGAGCCCCGGCGTTGCCGCCCACCCCGGTGTCGTGCGAACCGCCGCCGCCGTCCACAGCCGGTGCTTCGTCCCGTGCTCCGGCTTTGTCCCGTGCTCCGGCTTCGTCCCGTACTTCGGCTTCGTCCCTTGCTCCGGCTTCGTCCGTGGCCTGCGCATCGTCGGCAGGTGGGGCTTCGGCCGTGGCTGGCGCTCTCTCCAGAGGTCAGGTGCAGTCTCCGACCGTGCCAGCGACCGCGCATCAAACGTCGGCTGCCGAGGCGCCGGCTGCCGAGGCGGAAACGCTGACCACGGATCAGGCAACGGCGCTCAAGCGCTCACGCCGGGTGCCGGCACCAACGGTTCAAGATCTCCGGCACAAAATGATCGGCCGGTTTCCCGAAATCATGGAGGGGATGCTGTTAACGCGCGATAAGCGCCAGAAATGGAATGATCCGAAGAATGGCAGAGGCCCGCCGTGCAGCGGACCCGACAAATGACACCGGAGCCAGCCACGATCTCCGAAACACCGACGGCGTAAGCCTTCGCGGGAATAACGCACTCTCATCAAGCAGTTGAGCGCGTTCGTAGGATGGCGCGTCGGCGACCGATGCAACTCTCGGTTGCTCAGAGCTCGACCGCCCCCTCTCCTTGGGGCCGCGAACTGGGCCGGAGAGCACCGAGCAGTCGAAGCCGCGGTCGGCCAGCTCCCGGCCGAGGGCGTACTTCCCGTCGATGCGGGCTCGTACGGTGTCTGCGGCCTGCCTGTCCGCCGAGCCTTCGGCGAACTGCAACACCGACACCAAGGCCAACCGGGCGGGTGGGAGACAGCGCCGGTTTGCCGCGCGAGGGGAAAGCGTCGCGGAACATGTCGTCGGTGAGGATCGGCTCCCGAACATGATCAGGAGGGATCATGCCGGGGCGAGGGTCTACTCCGGAGTTCGCCAACAGGGTCCCGGTGAGGCCAGGGGCTGTCTGACGTCGCGCTGCGGGCGCGGCCCAGCCTGACGACTCGGCCGCGCCCGCGATTGCCGCCGCTGGGTCAGTGCGTGCGCGGGTCGGTGTCGCTGCTGCGGCTGCCGGCCTTGGCCAGGCCCCGGCTGATCATGTAACCGATGGTCAGCAGGGTGACGTACCACCACGCCTTGTCGGCGGCGAAGTAGTCAGCGCCGTTGTTGGCGGACCCGTCACCGACGGTGTACGAGGCGATCAGTACACCGATGACCGCGAGCACGTAGACGATCAGCTCAGTGGTCTTGAACGAGGGCTTGGTTTCCTCACCACGGAAACGGGCGCCTTTGACGGTGACGGTCTCGTTGTGGGTACTCGTAGCCATGATTGTCTCCTGGGGGGTCATCCTCAAGGCCGTCCGATGACGACGAAGAGTGACTACCCGGCCGTAAAAGCGACAATCGGCACTCATACAGCTTGTATCCAGACTGTTATCAGGAAGAGGCACACGTGGTAACGACGGCTCAGGCGCGCGCGGGCAGCCGCAGGCAGGCCATCCCACCGTCCACAGCGAGTGACATGCCCGTGGTGGCGCCCGACGTCGGCGACGCCAGATAGGCGATCACGCCCGCCACCTCGGCGGCGGTCACCAAGCGGCCGGTGGGCTGCCGCGGCGACGCGGCGATGCGGCCGCACCGGAACCAAGCCGCGACCGGCACCTCAGCGCCTTCGCGGACTGACCGGCGGCTTTCACGGAGTGGCCGGCGGCTTTCACGGACTGACCAGCGGCTTTCACGGACTGACCAGCGGCTTTCACGGACTGACCGGCGGCTCAGCGCAGCGGCGGCAGGCGGTCGAGCCACGGTGACGGTTCGACGCCGTTCTCGGTGAGCACTGTCGCGCCGCCGGCCAGGCCCGGTCCCCCCGGGCCGAAGGACGAGGGCGCGGACGCCGCCGTGGTGTGCGACGAGGTGACAGCGGGCGGACCGCTGGGCGGGACGGCCACGCCCAGCTCGTACAGAAGGGAACCGGTTGTCGTGGCCCGGGCGACCGGGGCGGAGGAACGGTCCTCCCAGGGCGCGCCGACCAGTAGCTCGGGGACGCCGTCACCGGTCCGGTCCAGGAACGCGAGGGCGTAGCCGAAACCCTCGCCCGGCTTGGCCGTTCCGCCCACGGCCGGCGTGTCCTCGGTGACGGTCACGGTGGGACGGGCGGTGAGCCCGGACGGGTCGCCGGTGTAGAGCGTGACGCTGCCCTTGCCGTTGGCGCCGCGCAGGGCGCCGACCGCCAGTTCGTCGCGGCCGTCCCGGTTGACGTCGCCGGCGGCGAGGGCTCCTCCCCAGTACGCGTCGGTGTACGGGAAGTCGCTGCCGAGAACGGTGAGAGGACGCCTGCCCACGCCCGCGGAGCCGCCCGGCGCGATCACGACGGCACCCGACCGGGGCGCCGCCCCACGCTGCTGGTCGGCGAAGAGGGCGAGGTCGGCGTAGGCCGAGCCGTGGAACCGTCCGGCGACCACGATGCGCAGGTGGCCGGTGGTGCCGGTGGCGCCGACATCGACGATCGACGGTGCGGCGGCGTCGACACCGGTGACCGAACCGGCGAGGACGACGGCCGCGCCCCAGGCGCCCGCGGTGTCCGGCCGGTATTCCCCCGAGGCGAGGACGGCGAGGTCGTCGTGGGCGTCACCGCGGAGGTTCGCCACGGCGAGCGAGGCGCCGAAGTGGTCGAAGGGCTCGGCGGCGCCGGCCACCGTGCCGTCGAACGTCCGGGCCTGGGCTGCCGTGAGCCCGGTGGGACCGCCGTACAGGACGGTCACCCGGCCCGCCTCGAACGCGCCGCCGATGGCCTCACCGGGCGCGCCGACAGCGAGGTCGGCGTAACCGTCGCCGTTGAGGTAACCGGTGGCGAGGGCGGCGCCGAAGAGATCGCCGATCGCGTTCTCGCCGGGCACGCCTGCGGTGGTCTGACCGATCCAGGTCAGCCCACCCCGGCCGGCGCCGACATAGGGCGCCGCGCTCTGACCGTACTGGACGGTGACCGCCCCGGTGTCGGGGATGCCGCCCAGCTCCTCGTGCGGGTTGCCCACGGCGACGTCGGCCTTGCCGTCGCCGTCGAAGTCACCGGTGGCCACCGACTGCCCGAAGGTGTCGTCCTTCTTCGCCGTCCCGCCGATCGTCGGCACGGCGTCCTGATTGAGCAGGGCAGGCGCGAGCCGGGACCCGATCGGCCCGCCCGGCAGGAGGTAGACCGAACCGCCGAGGTCCGCGGCGCCCCGGGCCCTGTCGCCCCAGGCGGTCAGCCGGCCGGACGAGGCGGCGACCAGATCCGGTACGCCGTCGCCGTTCACGTCCGTGGCGCGCAGCCGCTCCACGGCGGCCGCCTCGACCTGAGCCGGGGTCACCAGAGTGGCGGCGGCCAGCGACACCAGCATGGCGACGACGCGCCGTCTCCGGTGCCCTGACGTCCCCCGGCCCCACCCCGCCACGATGCCCCCTTCGCTCAGTTCGCCGCGCAGCATATGCTCCGGACGGCTCGACCAGCGGGACGGCTCGACCAGCGGGACAAGGTTAGGGAGCACGATGCGTCATCAGGTCGGGGCCGCCGTAGCCGTGGCGGTCGTGGCGTCCCTGGTGTACGCGGGCACCACCGCCGCGCGTCCGGCCGGCCGGGACGATTCGCCGGACCGCACGCCGGCCGGTACGGCGACCACCGACGTACGCGTGATGACCTGGAACGTCTGCGGGGAGAGCGGCACCTGCCGCGCCAAGAGCGACCCCGGCCGGCAGGCGACGCAGATCGCGGAGCTGGCGCGGGGCGCGAACACGGACGCGGTCCTCCTCCAGGAGGTCTGCGGCGACGAAGCCAAGAACGACAGTCGCTACGACAGCGGCAAGACCGCGAGCAAGAGCCTGGTCACGCTGGTCCAAGAGCGGCTGGGCGGGGACTGGCGGATCGCCTTCACACCCTATCTGCGGCCGGCCGAGGACCGCTTCGGCACGACCGCGCCGAGCGGGCCGGGCGCCACCGCGGAGTACCCACCCCGGTACGTCAACCCGCGCGCCACCTCGGAATTCCGCTGCCGCGGCGCCGGCCTGGCCGGTGTGCAGGGCCTCGCCGTCGCGGTCCGGGGCACGATCGGCGAGCGTGCGGAATACGAACTCCCCTCCCCCGATACCGGCCTGTGGCTGAAGGTGCTGTGCGCGCGACGCGCCACGGGCACCCCGGTCCGCTTCTGCACCAGCCACTTCACCCCGCAGAGCCAGGACGTCGACCGGCGGGCCGGCTTCTCGTACCGGGCGGAGCAGGTGCAGCGCCTGCGCGAGTTGATCGGTGGGGGCGCCGACACGGTGTTCGGCGGCGACTTCAACAGCCGGCCGCCGGACGACCCGTCCAACACGGCCGACAAGGCCATCCTCGCCCCGCTGTACGCCGGTTACCGGGAGTGCGAGCAGGGCCACGGCGGCGCGCGCCGGGGCACCGGCACGATGTGGGCGAACGACCAGCCGACCAAGCGGACGGACCGCAAGTACGACTACCTGTTCGGCGCAGCGTCCTTCACCTCCTGCGAGGTGCTGAGCGCGACCGCCCTCGCCACCTGGTCGGACCACCTGCCGCTGGTGGGGACGGTGCCGGTCACGACGCCGAAGATCATTGCCGGGCCGGATCCGTTAGCGCGCTGATCATCGCGGGTATGCCGTCCGGAGATCGATCTGTTGACCGTCCAATCCTGGAAGCCGGGGGGCCAACGACATGAGCAGCACCGGCACGGCGCGCGGCCGTGCGAGCCTCACCTGGCGTGACACCGAGTCCCACGAGTTCATGGACGCCCCCGACTGTGACCCCGACCGGCTGGAGCGCACGTACCGGCAGTTCCGTACCGTCAACCGGCTCGTCTCGGGCTGGCGGCGCGTCTACCGGCAATGGATCCGGCCGCGGCTGGACGCGCACCGGCCCACGACGCTGCTGGACATCGGCTTCGGCGGCGGGGACATCTCCCGTGCCCTCACCGGGTGGGCGGCTCGCGACCGGCTGGTGCTGCGGATCACCGCCATCGACCCGGACGAGCGCGCCCTCCGGCATGTGCGCTCGCTGCCGGCGGCCGGTGTGCGTTTCGAGCAGGCGTCGAGCGCGGACCTGGTGGCCCGGGGCGAGCGGTACGACCTGGTGATCTCCAACCACCTTCTCCACCACCTGGACGCGGGCGCGCTGGCCGCCCTGCTGGCGGACAGCCGGGCGCTGTCCCGCCGGCTGGTCATCCACAACGACCTGTCGCGCGGGCGGGCCGGCTACGGCCTCTACGCCGCCGCCACGCTGCCGTTCGCCCGCGGGTCCTTCATCCATCAGGACGGGCTGCTCTCCATCCGCCGCAGTTACCGCCGTCCGGAGCTGCAAGCGGCCGTTCCGCCGGGGTGGCAGGTCAGGCCGATGTTCCCGCAGCGTCTCCTGCTCATCGACGAAGGCGCCCACCGATGACCCGTACCCTGATCACCGCCGCCGCCGTGAGTTACCTGAGCAACGCCGCCTTCGGCGCCGCCGTTGCCGCAGGCGCGATCGACAACCGGCGCTTGCGCTGGGTTCACCATGCCCTGTACGTGGTGACCGCCTCGCTGACCACTGCCGCGCTCGCGGCCGCCACGGTCGAGCGCCGAACCGCCGGCCTCGCGCTGCTGCCGGCGGCCGGCCCGCTCATCGCCTTGCCCTACGCCGGCGGTCAGCTCCGCCGGCACGCCGCCGTCGCCGGTTCGGCCGCACCGGCGTACGCCATCGCCCTTGTTCTGGCTTGGAGGAGTCGCTGATGGAGTTCCTTGACGTGGTGCGCCGGCGCCGGACCACGAATGGCGCGTTCCTGCCCGATCCGGTCTCCGAGGAGCACCAGCGGCTGCTGATGGAGGTCGCGGGACGCGCCCCGTCCCAGCTGAACAGCCAGCCGTGGCGGTTCGTCATCGTGGAGGAACGCGAGACGATCGAGGCCATCGCGCGGATCAGCGGCGAGAGCATGACCGAGGCGATGTCCAACGGCACCTTCTTCGAGCGCTACAAGCCGTACTTCCGCTTCAGCAAGGAGGAGATGGAACGCCGCCGGGACGGCATGCTCTTCGACCGCCTGCCCGCACCGCTGCGCCCGTTCACCAGCCAGGTGTTCACCGCCCGGGGCCAGAAACTCATGAACGCCATGCGGGTGCCCCAGAGCCTCGGCGAGGAGAACCGCAAACTCGTGGCCGGCTCCCCGCTGCTGCTCGGCGTGATGCTCGACCGATCCGAGTACCGGCCGGGCGAGCTGTCCTCCTTCTACTCCGTGTTCAGCATGGGCGCGGCGATGGAGAACGTCTGGCTCACCACGGTCGAGCTCGGCATGGGCATCCAGTTCGTCTCCTTCCCGATGGAGGTCCCCGGACGCTGGGACGAGATCGTCCGCCTGCTGCGGGTGCCGGACGACCTCGAACTGATGGCCGTCTACCGCCTGGGTTATCTGCCCCCGCAGCAGCGGCGGCCACCCATCGACTGGACCAGCGAGCAGCGCAGGCTGCCCTCGCAGTATGTCTTCCGCGGCACCTGCGCCACTCCCCAGGAAGGCTGGGACCACCCGGCCACCGGATGAGATGTCAGCGCCGGCCGGGTGGGGTGGTCGTCGTCTCCGCCTCGTCATCGTCGGTGGCCGATCGCCGGCCCCCGTGTCGCCAGCTGAGGACGACCCAGACCAGTCCGATGATGGAAAGAATGATCTGGGTGGTGCTGTAGAAGGCCTGGAAGATCCACAACTCGTTCCGGGTCGGGGTGCTCTCCCAGTAGTAGCCGTCCGGCCAGTCGGCGACCCATCCGTTGCCGACGAGGCCCTGGGTCAGCCAGATGGCCCAGCCGTAGCAGGCGTCCCAGATGCCGTGGATCGTCACGATCCCCAGCAGCGTCCACCCCACCCGCATGGTGAGCCGGAATCCGCCGTTGCGGGGCGCGGCAGCGGCGAACAGCGCGCCACCGAGCAGTGCGGTCCAGGTCAGGTGGCCGAACGGAGCGAGCATCGCCCGTGACACCTCGACCTGCAGGATGTTGAGCTCGGGGTGGTCGTCGGCGTGCTGCACATAGGTCCAGAAGGCGTACCCCGCGCTCTCGAAGGCGGCGAAGCCGGCGCCGACGACCGCTCCCAGCACCATGCCGCCGCGCACGGTGCGTTCGCGGAGCGGCCAGGCGACCGCCACCAGCACGGCGCCTTTGGAGAGCTCCTCGATCACGCCGACGCCGAAGAACCCGACGGCGTTACCGAGCGGCCCGGAACCGGTCGGCAGCAGATAGATCTCGGTCACGGCGGAGACGAGGACGCCGACGGTGCCGGCGATCAGGAATCCCTTGAGGACCACGTCGAGGCCGATCCGGCAGTCGTCCAGACGGCCCAGGGCGAACGTCACCACCGTCACCGGGATCAGGAAGCTGCCGACCAGGAACAGGGTCGGCGTCAGGATCGCGTCGTCGACGACCGCCGTGACGCCGGCCGCCAGCAGCCAGATGAACATGCCGGCTACCAGAACGGTGAACCACGTGCGCTTGCCGATGGCGACCGAGTGATGAACGGGCGGGGCAACCATGCGGAGAACCTTGGCAGGCGGGCGGCTCGGCAACATCCTCCGCGACGGATGATCGGCTGCCGGGAGGCACTCGCCGGATCCGGTCAGATCAGCCGCTGCGTGGCACGGGCCCGGATCAGCCGGCCACCGGTCCACAACGACCACACCATCCACGCCGGAACCAGCACGAACACCGAGACGGCGGTCAGCGCGGAAGCCGGCTGCCGGATGGCCGGCACGTGGGTCACCAGTTGCAGGCCGACCAGGACGCCGAGCAGCCCGGCGCCGGCGAGCAGCCCGGACACGGCGAGCCCGGCAGGGCTGGTCCGCCGCCGCAGCGCACCGGCGCTGACCCCGATCAGCCACGCGCCGGGCACGACCGCGCCGAGCACCGCGACCGCCGCCGTGCCGGTGACGACCGACAGCAGACCTGCGGCGACCGGACCGGTGCCGGCGAAGACGATGGTCAGGGCGGCCATCAGGTACGGGAGGAGGCCGCCACCGTACGCCCGCGCCGTGGCGATGGAACGGGCCGCGACGACGCCCGCCAGCCCGCAGGGCGCGAGCAGGAACAGGAACTCGGCCGCGTCCTCCGGAACGGCCGGCGGCAACAGCACCGCCAGCACGACCGCCAGCGAACCGCCGATCAGCGCGGCGCCGGTGAGGACCGACACCCACCGCCCGGGCGGCGCGACGGGCACCCGGAACTGGCCGGCCAGCACGGGCGCCTTGACCACCGTGTCGAGTGCGAACCACCAGCGCCGGACGCCGTGGACCTCGGCCAGGAGCGCGAGGGACTCCTCGCGCCACCGCGCGCGGCGGCCGGCCGGAAGCATCAGCGCGGCCACCGCGAGCACCGCCGACAGGAACCTCATCAGCTCACACCCCCGGGCAGAACCCGGCCAAGCGACGCCCGCAGGCCGGCCCGGCGTCGCGGGGACACGGCGGCCTGCGCGGCCGCGGCGGCGCTCACGCCGTCGGCGGTCAGCCGGTAGTAGCGCCGGCGAGGGCGGCCGGCCGCGCTCTGATCGACGACCTCCCACTCGCTGCTCACCCAGCCCGCCTCCTCCAGCCGCCCGAGGATCGGATAGATGGTCCCGGGCATCAGGCCGGTGGCCTCGACGATCTCCAAGCCGTATCGCTGCTGCTCCGGCTCCTCGGCCAGGGTCTGCAGCACCAGCCGCACCTGCAACGTCATCCTCAGCACACTCGTACTCTATATAGGGTGTCAAGCGCGCTACGCGGTTTCTGGAGAGCGGGACCGAGCGGCGCTCAGTCCGGCGCGCCGAGCACGGCGGCGACGCTGTCCACGAACCAGCGCTCGAACCGCTCCACCGGCCACCCGCGCTCCCGGACCAGCCAGTCGTAGTTCCGGACGTCCTGGGCGAGCCACAGCACGTCGGCGGCTCGTTCCGCGCTCACCCGGACCTCGCCGGTGGCCGCGAGGTCGGCGGCGAACATCACCATGCCGCGGCGCCGCTCCTCGATGTTCTTGCGCCAGATCGCCGCGGCGTCGGCGTCAGCGGTCGCCGCACCGGCCAGCGCCAGCATCACCTGTGCCTGCCGGGCATGGATCGCGGCGAGGTGCCGGGCGAACCGGGAGAGTTTCGCCCGCAGGCCGGTCAGCGCGCGGATGTCGGCGACGAACGACCGGTCCGCCATCGCCACCTGCTCGTCGTCGCCGGCCAGGGTGACGTCGACGAGGTCGGAGAGCAACTGGCGCTTGCTGCCGAACACCGCGTACACGGTCTGCACGGCGACACCGGCCTCGGCGGCGACAGCGGTCAGCGGCGTCGCCGCGTAACCCGGGTCAACAAAGAGTTTGGCGGCCGCGCCGAGGATCAGCCGCCGGGTCACCCGGGCCTGTTCCTGACGCCGGGGCGACACGTAAGGACGGTTGACAGCCACCCGTGCATGGTAGTCCACTATTCAATAGAGTTTAACTCTATCGATCGACATCGGGAGACAGCTATGCCGTACGGCGTCGTGCAGGACATGCCCGGAGTCAGCGAGCAGGAATACCGCCAGGTGGAGAAGCACCTCGGCCCGGACCGGCCGCCGGGCCTGCTGGCCCACGTGGCCGGCCCGTCCGACGAGGGCTGGCGGATCATCAACGTCTGGACCGACGAGGCCGCGTTCCGCCGATTCCAGTCGGAACGCCTGATCCGCGCTGCCGGGCTGGCCGCCCGGGAGGAGGGTTTCGATCCGGCGAAGGCCGCCGGCTTCCGGTCGGCCAGTGTCGACGGCGCCGAGATGCCGTTCTGATGACCGACACCGCGGCGCTGCGCTCCCGCAACGCGGGCTTCTGGGCCCGGGCGGCGCCGGGGTGGGCCCGGCACGCCGACCGGCATGACGAGATCGGCCGGCCGCTGGGCGCCGTGGCGCTCGACTGGCTGCGCCCCCGGCCCGGTGAACGGGTGCTGGACGTCGGCTGCGGGTGCGGTGGCACGACCGCCGAGATCGCCCGGGCCGTCGCCCCGCTGGGCAGCGCGGTCGGCCTCGACCTCGCCGAGGGGATGGTGGCGGCGGCGCGGGACCGATGGGGCCGGCCGGACGGCGCGGGGCCATCGTTCGTCACCGGTGACGTCGAGACGCTCGACGCCGTACCCGGGGCGCCCTTCGACGCCGTCTACTCCCGGATGACGCTGATGTTGTTCGCCGATCCGGTCGCCGGTCTCAGCACGATCCGGCGGTCGATGCGCGCCGGCGCCCGGCTGGCCGCCACGGTGTTCCGCGACGGCCTGGTGAATCCCTGGCCGGCGGCGGCGATGCTCGGCGCGGCGCCACATCTGGGACCGCTGCCGCCCCTGCCCGTCGGCGGCGAGCCGGGGCCGTTCGCGTTCGCCGACGCCGCGCGGACGACCCGCCTGCTCACCGCCGCCGGCTTCGCCGACATCACCATCCATCCGTACGACGTCACGCTCGACGCGCCGGACGATCCGGAGGCGGTCGCCGAGTGGCTCATCGAGATCGGTCCCGCCGGCGCGGCCTACCGGGACGCCGATCCCGCCGCCCGGATGCGCGCCCGGGCCGGGGCGGCACGCCTGCTCGAACGATTCCGCACGGCCGGCGCCGGTTACCGGCTGCCGGCCGGGCTGTGGTTGATCACCGCTCACCGGGCCGGGATCAGCGGCACCGTGATCCCGGCCGGGATCAGCGCACCGTGATCCCGGCCCGGTGCGGCCACTAGGCGACGTCGATCGCGTCGATCTCGGCGAAGTTCGCGCCCTTGCCGTACGCGATGGTGTTGGTTCCGGCCTTGAGGGTCACGGCGCGTTCGCTGACCTGCCAGTTGTCCCAGCCGGTGACCGGATAGTCCACGGTGCCGGCGGCGGCGCCGTTGACGAGCAGGGTGTGGCTGGCCGCACCGGCGTCCGAGCCGTTGGCGTAACGGGTGGAGAGCCGGTAGCTGCCGGCCCGGGGCACGTAGACGGTGAAGGTGACCCGGCTGTCGGCGAAGTCGATCCCGCCGACGACCACGCCGTTGCTGGCGCCGCCGGCCGCGTACCGGGCGTTGGCCCGGGTGAAGGCGGCGTCCTCGGCCTCGTACCGGATCTTGGCGCCTTCGACGATGGGCCGGCTGCCCTGCCAGTCCAGGCGCTGCGAGTACATCGCACGGTAGGTGAAGCCGGTGTTCCAGCCGTGGAAGACGATCCGGTCCCGGCCGTCCGGCCCGGTCACGATGTCCTGGCCGCCGGGCCCGCGGACCGTGCCCCCGAACGCGTCGGTGGTCATCAGCGGCGAGGCCGCCTTGGTGTACGGCCCGCGCAGCCGGTCCGAGGTGGCATAGCTGCTCACGTAGCTGCCGTCGCCGAAGAAGTTGGCGGAGTAGAAGAGCACGTAGGTGCCGCCGTGCTTCCACAGTGTCGGCGCCTCGACGAGGATGCCCTCGAACGGCTTGCTCTGCTTGATCAGCTCGGTCTCGGCGCCGGTCCGGCGAAGCCCGTCGGCGCTGACCTGCTGCAGGCGCAGCCAGGTGTCCTGCGCGCAGCAGTTGCCGTCGTTCTTCCACAGGATGTACCGGCGCCCGTTCTCGGCGAACGAGGACGCGTCGATCGCGCCACCGATCTCCGGGGTGCAGACCAGGGCGGTGTCGCGGGGGACGAACGGCCCGCCCGGCGCGGTCGCGGTGGCGGCGCCGATGCACTGCTTCCCGGAGGCACGGTCGTGCGCGGTGTACCACATGACGTAGCTGCGCGGCCCGGTGGCGAACACCTCCGGCGCCCAGACGCCGTGGTCGCCGGGCCCGCCGGGCGGGAACGACCAGTCCGGGTCGGCCCAGGCGCCCAGCGCCGGCAGCGCGTCACTCTCCTGCACCGTCCAGGTGACCAGGTCCGTGGAGGTGGCCCACTTGATGTTCCGGCCGTCGCTGTTGGTGGCGTAGGCGTAGTAGGTGCGGCCGACCTTCATGACGTCCGGGTCGGCGAAGTTCTGGTCGATGACGGGCCCGGAGACGACTGCCGCGGACGACGTGGCAGTGACGGTGAGCAGGCCGGCGGCCAGGACGAGGGTCGCTGCGGCGGCAGCCGCCAGGCGCCGGACGCCGCGCGGTGCACGAGACTGGATCATGAGTTCTCCACGGGGGTCGGTGGAGTTTCATCATGGTCATTTCCGATGGATTTCTGTCAAGTGAACGCCGTCGATCACCCAGCCCGCGCGGGCGGATCGCTTCAGTGCCGGAAGCCGCCGACGATGGTGGTCAGGTTGCCGGCCAGGCGGGTCAGGTCCGAGGCTGCCTGCTGGGTGCTCCGGGCGCCCTCGGCGGTTGCCAGCGCGATGTCGGCGACCCCGGACACGGTGGTGGCGACGTCGCCGCTGTTGTCCGCCGCTTCGGTGACCGATCGGCTCATCTCCGCGGTGGTGGCCGTCTGCTGCTCGACAGCGGAAGCGATCGTCGTCGTGTAGTCGCCGATCTGCCCGATGACCTGCGTGATCTCTTCGATGGCCGCGGCGGCGGCCACGCTCGAGGCCTGGATGGCGCTGACCCGGGCGGTGATCTGGTCGGTGGCGGTGGCGGTCTGCTGGGCGAGCTCCTTGACCTCACCGGCGACCACCGCGAAGCCCTTGCCCAGCTCACCGGCGCGAGCGGCCTCGATGGTGGCGTTCAGCGCGAGCAGGTTGGTCTGCTCGGCGATGCTGGTGATCAGCGCCACCACGGCGCCGATCTCCGTGCTGGCCGCCCCGAGCTCGGTGACCTGCGCGGTGGTCCGGGCCGCCGCCGTCATCGCGTCCTGCGCCACCTGCGCCGCCTGGCTGGCGTTGGAGGCGATCTCCGCGATCGACATGCGCATCTGCTCGGCGCCGGCCGCGATCGACTGCACACCGGTGTTGACCTCCTCGGAGGCACGGGTGGCGGTGGACGCCTGCTCGGCGGCGTTGCCGGCTCCGGCCTGCAGCTGGCTGCTCACCGAGGACAGCTCCTCCGCGGCGGCGGCGACCTGCGCGGCGGTCAGGGCCAGGTCGTTGCCGATCGTGTCGCGCAAGCGGCTCGTGGTGGCGTTGAGGGCGGTGCCGAGCTGCCCGACCTCGTCGCGGGACCGCACCTCGGCGAGCGCGGTGAGATCGCCGTGCTCCACCCTGCGGAGCACGGCGACGACCCGGCCGAGGGGCACGCTCACCGAGCGCGCCGCATAGACGCCGATGCCACCGGAGAGCACGAGCCCGGCGACCAGAATGGCGATCAGCCAGGCGCGGGCGTTCTGGTACGTCGACTCGGCCTGTTCCGCGCTGGCGGCGGCCTGCGCCGCCTCGATGTCACTCAGTGTCGTCAACGCCTCGCTGACCTGGTCGAACGCGGGGTCGAACTGTGCGGCCTCGGCAAGCGCCACCTTCGCCGTCTGCTGCGCCCGGCTCAGCGGCACCATCTGCTCGTCGATCACCGTGTTGAAGGCGCTGAACGCGGTGCTGAACTCCTCTCGTGCCGTCTGCTCCTCAGCGGTGCCCGCCGCGGACGTGTACTGGCTCCACTCGTCGGCCACCCGCTCGCGGAAGTCGGCGATCTCCCCTTCCCGCTCCTGCATCTCGGTCTGCGAGGTGGTGATGACATGGCGCAGCGCCGTCGCACGGAGCTCGTTGACGTCGCCGTCGAGCATGGCCAGGACCGCGATCGGCCGCAGATTGCGCTCGTAGATGCCACCGCCCTGCTCGTCGACCGCACCGAGCTGGACGATGCCGACCACGCCGGCGAGCGCGGTGGCCAGACCCGCGACGAACACGGTGCACAGCACCTTGCCCACCACCGGAAGATCAGCCCACCAGCGGCGGCGGGCCGACCCGAGCTCGACCGACATCCTGCGCTCCTCCCGCACGACCACGTCCTGCTACCAGCAAATAGCAATCAGCGCCGCAAGGTGCACGAAATCACGCTGAAGCTCCCCGCTGTGTGGATATCCAGCGGCTGGCGAGGACGCGGGACTCGCCGTCGCGGCGGCGGAGGGCGCAGGCACTACCGTGGAACCGATCGCACTGCCGGCGGCGGCGGCCGCGCGCCATGGGGGCGATGTCCGCGCTCCACCGACCTGGAGGTTCGTCACCGATGCGGCTCTCCGCGGAGGAAGCCCGGCGCCGGTTCGCCGCTGCGCGGGTGGCCCGCCTGGCCACCGTCTCGGCCGACGGGGCGCCACACCTGGTGCCGGTCACCTTCGCCGTCCTGGGCGAGCGGATCGTGTTCGTCGTCGACCACAAGCCGAAGAGCACCACCCGGCTGCGGCGGCTCGACAACATCGCCGTACGGCCGCGGGTGTGTCTGCTCGTCGACGCCTACGACGACGACTGGTCGCGGCTCTGGTGGGCCCGGGCCGACGGCGCCGCGCGCGTCCTGGACACCGACGACGCGGCGGTGGACGCGCTCGCGGCACGCTACCCGGCCTACGCCGAGCGCCGGCCACCCGGCCCGGTCGTGTCGATCGAGGTGAGCGGCTGGACGGGCTGGACCGCGCTCGGGTGACGATGGACGTTCACCGGCGGCCGCGCCGGCCTGGTGGTGGCAACGGTCTGACGGGCCGGGCCGTCGTCCTGGCGTTCGAGGGGTTGGATCTCAGGTGGCCGGGAATGAGCGGAGCATGACGCCTCCCCGCGGATCCAGCTCCGTGAGCCGCCATGCCGACCGCCTGGTACGCATCGACCGGTCACTGCCACCCACCGTGGGGGATCCGGTGCGCGCCGTGGTGATCGGCGGTGGCATCGCGGGAATGACATCGGCCCTGCTCCTCGCGGAGCGCGGTGTCGCGGTGACCCTGCTGGAACGCGACGAGCGGCTCGGCGGCCGGCTCGCGGCGTGGCCGAAACAGTTGGCGGACGGGTCCACGCAGATGGTCGGCCACGGGTTCCACGCCTTCTTCCGGCAGTACTACAACTGGCGCAACATCCTGCGCCGGATCGACGGGTCGCTGTCGTTTCTCCGCCCGGCCGAGCGTTATCCGGTGGTGTCCCGGGCCTGGCCGGAGGAGGACTTCGGCGGGCTGCCGAGGACTCCACCGTGGAGTCTGCTGGCGCTGATCGCCCGCTCACCCAGCCTGCGGTTGCGCGAGATGCGTGACGTCGACGGACCGGCGGCGATGGCGCTGCTGCGATATTCACGAGCGCGGACCTACCGGGAGTTCGACACCATGTCGGCGGCCGACTACCTGGACCGGCTCGCCATGCCGGACCAGGCCCGCGCGCTGCTGTTCGACGTGTTCGCGCACTCGTTCTTCAACCACGCGGCGGAGATGTCGGCCGCCGAAATGATCATGCAGTTCCACTTCTATTTCCTGCGCAACGCCGAAGGGCTCGCGTTCGACGCGCCGGACGACGACTACCAGACCTCGATCTGGACGCCGCTCGGCGAGCGGTTGCAGGCTCTGGGCGCGGACATCCGCACCGGCGCCGCCGTCGACCGGATCGAGCCGGGCTGGACCGTCACCCTCACCGGCGGCGCCCGGATACCCGCCGACCACGTCGTCCTGGCGACCGATCCCGCGTCCGCGCGCGACATCGTGGCCGCCTCCCCCACCCTCACCGAGCGGGCGCCCGGCCTGGTGAAGAGCATCGACACGGTACGGACCACCGCCCCGTACGCGGTCAGCCGGCTCTGGACCGACCGGGACGTCGCCGCGGACCGCGCGGTGTTCAGCAGCGTCGCCCGGGAGCCGCTGCTGGACTCGGTGAGCCTGTTCCACCGCGTCGAGCGAGGGCCGGCCCGATGGTCGCGGCGCACCGGCGGCGCGGTCGTGGAGCTGCACGCCTACGCCGCCAACGCCGGCGTGGGCGCGACGGACGCGGCTCGTGACATGTGGTCGCAGCTCGCCGGGATCTGGCCGGAGGCGAGCGGGCTGCGGGTGGTCGACAGCGACACCCGGATCGGATACGACGCCCCGGCCTTCGACGTCGGCAGTGACGCCACCCGCCCGGGCGTGTCCACCGACGCCGAGGGACTGTTCCTGGCCGGCGACTGGGTCCGCATGCCGTTCCCCTGCGCGCTGATGGAACGCTCCGCCGCCTCAGCCGCGATGGCCACCAACGCGATCCTGCGCCGCCACGGCGTACGCCCGGTGCAGGTGTACTCGGTGCCGCCGCGCGGCCTGCTGGCCGGGCGCTGACCGCTGCCGGGCCGGGCGCTCACCGCTGCCGGGCCAGGCCAGGCGCTGACCGCTGCCGGGCCGGGCCGGGCCGGGCCGGGCCGGGCCGGGCCGGGCCGGGCCGGGCCGGGCCGGGCCGGGCCGGGCCGAGGAGTTCAGTGGCTCGTCACAACACCGGGCCACGGGGAGCGACCTCGATCGCGGCGACTCCCCGGCCGTAGAGCACGACCAGCCGTTCACCGTGTCTGCCGTGCAGCGCGCCGGCGTCCTCGGACAAGGTCGCGACCACATGTGCGATCAACTCGTCCTGGTCGGACACGTCCGGTCGCTCGTAGGTGATGTCCATCCGGTCGCCGCCGATGAGCCGGACCCGGAGCACTGTGGTGGCCACGTCACCCTCAGGGCCGTGCGGTCGACGCGGCGGCGTGGGCGCGGGCGGACGGGGTGCCGCGGCCGACGATGGCGGGCGCCTCCCGGATCAGCTCGTCGTTGGTCAGCGCCTCGACCATGAACCGGGCGAAGTCGATCCGCCGGGTGCTGTTGCTCTTGAGGACGGGGTCGCCGACGTGCCGGCTCCACACGGGCAGCCCTTCGCTGTCGCCTTCCTCCAGGTCGCTGCCGCGCACGACGGTCCACCGGGTGTCGCTGGCGAAGACCCGCCGGCAGGCTTCCACCTGGTCGTCGAGGTCGGCGAAGCGGACCAGTTTCGCCACCGGGCCGGCGATCCGCACCATCGCTTTGAGCTTCCATGAGTACGTGTCCAGGCCGTCGCGGGTGATGTGCCATCCGCACGAGAAGACCAGTCGCGCGCCGGGCCGGGCGCTGTCGAGCACCGCCTGGGCGGTTCGGGTGGAGTACCGCTCGACGCCGCGCGGGACCAGCACGGTCAGCACACTGTCGCAGCCGTCGACAGCACGTCTGATGACCGAGCGATCGTCAGTCTGCCCCGGAACGACGGTGATGTGGTCCTCGAACACGTCGAGCTTGCCGACGCTGGCTTCCCGGCAGACGGCCACGACGTCGTAGCCGCGATCCAGGGCGTGCCGCACCATGTACCGCCCGAGTTTTCCGGAGGCGCCGACGATGCAGACCTTGGGCTTCACGGACGAGGGTCCGTCGTTGTGTTCGCGGGCTGTTTCCATGACTCGCTCCTCGGCCGCGGCCGGTTTTCGTGCGGGAGTAATGCCTGCGTGCGGAACGCACTCGATCGCTGCGGCGGCGAAGAAGACGTCGGAGAACCCACCACGGCCGAATACCGGTCACCGAGGTCCTGGGCGACACCTTCACCCTACGCCTGTTCGGCCCGGACCGGCCGGTGTGCGAGTCCGCGACCGCTGCCGGCGACCCTGCCGGGCGTCCGGCCGCCCGGACCACAACGGTCGGCTTTGCGGCGCACGGCCGCCGGGCGGTCGCCGGGAGCATAGGGTCGGAGGCGAGGCCGGGGGTGGATGATGCGCATCCGACTGTTCGGGAGATTCGCGATCGATGTGGACGGCCGGGACGCCGGCGCTCGGCCGTGGCGGTTACGCAAGGCGCAGACCATGGTGAAGATGCTGGCGCTGGCTCCGGAGCAGCGGATGCACCGCGACCAGCTGCTCGATCTCCTGTGGCCGGACCGCACCGCGGCCGCCGCGGCGAACAACCTGCACCAGGCGCTGCGCGTGGGCCGCCGCGAACTGACCGGGACCAGTTCGCCGGGCCAGGTGCTGGCCTTCCACGACGGGCTGGTGCTGCTGCACGCCGACGGCCCGGTCGAGACGGACGTGCTGTCGTTCCGGCGGCTCGCCGCGCAGGCGTGGGCGACCCGCACGCTGGGTGATCTGGCGGCCGCTGCCGACGCGTACACGGGTGAGCTGTTGCCCGAGGACCGGTTCGCGGACTGGGCCGGCCCGGAGCGTGGCGACCTCCGGCAGACGTACTGCGACCTGCTGATCGCGCACGCGGCCGAAGCCACCCGCCACGGTGAGACGGACGCGGCGGCGAGGTCGCTGCGCCGGGCGATCGAGGCCGACCCCGTGCACGAGCCCGCGGCCCGGGCGTACATGCGGCTGCTGGCCGGGCAGGGCCGGCGGTCGGAGGCGCTGGCGCTCTACGAACGGCTGCGCACCGAGCTGGGCGAGGACTTCGGCACCGATCCCGACCCGGCCTCCCGCCTGCTCTATCGCGACCTGCTGGCGGACAGCGTGGACGTCGCGCCGTCGCCCCGGCCGTCGGCCGGCAGCAACCTGCAGCCGGGCCTGACCAGCTTCATCGGGCGTGAGCGCCAAGTGGCCGAGGTACGGCGGGAGCTGTCCCGGGCACGGCTCGTCACCCTGACCGGCCCCGGCGGCGTGGGCAAGACCCGGCTGGCCGAGGAGGCCGTCCGGGGCCTGGTCGACGGGTACGCCGACGGCGTGTGGCTGGTTGATCTCGCGCCGGTCACGACTCCGGAGCGCCTGTCCGACGCGGTGGCCGAGGCGATGGGGCTGGACCCGGCCGCCGGCGCCGATCCGGTGCGGGCGCTGGTGGCCCGGCTCGCCACCCGGCACGTCCTGCTGCTGTTCGACAACTGCGAGCAGGTGGTGGACGCCTGCGCGGACCTGCTGCGACGGTTACTGGTGGCATGCCCCGGACTGCGGGCGCTGGCGACCAGCCGGGAGGCGCTGCACGTACCCGGGGAAGTGATCCTGCGGGTTCCCTCCCTGACCGTGCCGATGCCGGCGGAGCCGGTCGCCGAGGCGCTCACCCGTGAGGCCGTGCGGCTGTTCGTGGACCGAGCTCGTCTCGTGCGCGGCGACTTCCGGCTCGACGAGTCCACCGCGGCCCCGGTGGTGCGGATCTGCCAGCGGCTGGACGGCGTGCCACTGGCGATCGAACTGGCCGCCGCGCGTCTGGCGCACCTGACCTCCGTGGAGATCGCCGAACGCCTCGGTAGCGCGCTGAGCGTGCTCAGCGGCACCGGGCGGATGACCCGGCACGCGACGCTGCGCGCCACCCTGGAGTGGAGTCACAGCCTGCTCACCGTCGCCGAGCAGGTGTTGCTGCGCCGGCTGTCGGTCTTCGCGGGTGGCTTCACCGTGCACGCCGCCGAGGGAGTCTGCGCCGCTCCCCCGCTGACGCCGGCGATGATCCTGGACTGCCTGGCCCGGCTCGTGGACAAGTCGATGGTGCAGGTGGAGCCGGCCGCGGACCGGACGCGCTACCGGCTGCTCGAGACGATCCGGCAGTTCGGGCACGAACAGCTGCGCGGCGCGGGTGAGGAGGCGGCGGTCCGGGCGGCGCACCTCGGGTACTTCCGGCGGATGGCCGCCGACCACGACCCGGATCGCCGCCGTGACGTCGTCGAGGCCCGGCCGCAGCTGCTCGACCCGGATCACGACAACCTGCGGGCCGCCCTCGACTGGTCGCTGTGGGCGGAACCGGACGAGGCGCTGCTGCTCGCGGTCAGCCTGTGGCGTTTCTGGCTGGCGCGGGGACACTTCGTCGAGGGATCGCGGTGGCTGGAGCGCACCCTGGCGGCCGCGCCGAGGACGTCCGGGGCGGAGCGCTCCCGGGCCCTTCTCGGGCTGGCGGTCCTGAACGCCCGCCGGGGCCAGTCGTCGCGGCTCGCCGAGCTGGGCGCCGCCGCCGTGGCGGAGATGGAACGGGTCGGATCACCGGCCGAGGCCGCCTTCACCCGTGTGCTGGCCGGCTTCCTGCAACCGGTGGGGGGCAACGTGGTGGCGGCCGCCGCGATCGCCGATCGCGGACTGGACGAGGCCCGGTCGCTCGACGCGCCGCAGGTGGCCGCCGCCGCGCACTGGCTGCGAAGCCTCGTCGCGCTGTTCCGTGAGGAGGCCCCGGCCGCGTTGACCGGCCTGCGGCACACCCTGGCCGCCGTCGATCGGGTGGCACCGGACGCCGGCCCCGTCCTCCCCGCGGCCACCTCGGCGGTGGTACTGATTCCCTGCGGTGACACGTGGGTCCCCGCGTTCGAGGAGAGCGCGCTGATCGGCCGTCAGGTCGGGCACGCGCAGGCGCCCGGCCACATCTGGTCGGCGATCGCGTCCGCGCACCGGCTCGACCGGGATCTCGCGTCCGCCGTCGTCGCCGTCCGGCGGGCCGTCGCGGTCTTCGCGGGGCTGGGCGACGATGCCGGTCGCGCGCTCTCGCTGCACCAGCTCGGCTGTATCGAGCGCGACCTGGGCCGGTTCGGGGACGCCCGGGAGCACCTGGGTGACGCGCTGCGGTTGCGCCGCCGGCTCGGTGACTGCCGCGGCGAGAACCTGACGCTGGCCAACCTGGGCATGGCCGACGCCGCGGCCGGTGACATCGCGGCCGGCCGCCGGCACGGCGGCATCGCCCTGCGCCACGGGCTCGAGATGGAGGACGCGCCCGGTACCGCCGGCAGCCTGCTGGACCTCGCCGTCGTGGAGCTGTTCGCCGGCGACAGGGCCCGCAGTCGTGACCTGGCCGGGCAGGCAGTGGCAGCGATGCGGCCGCAGGGGTACCCACGGCTGACCGGCTGGGCGCTCCAGTTCGCGGCCGAGCTCGCGTGGGCCGCGGGCGACCGTGCCGACGCCGGCCGGCTCGGTGCCGAAGCCGCGACCCTCTTCACCGCCGCGGGCTGCCGGCTGGGCCGGGCGCGGGCCGGCGGGCTCACCGCTAAGTCGCGCTAAGACAGTGCTCAGGGGATGGCTGATTGGCTGTCCTCATGCGAACCGACAGCAACAACGACAATGCCAGGAACGCACCCCACGATCGGCCGCCGCCTCTCGGCGCGGCCACCCTGGCCGAGCTGACCCAGGGCGTACGCGGACAGTTGCTCGACGCCGGGAGCGACGGCTACGACGAGGCCCGGTCGATCTGGAACGGCGCACACGACCGCAAGCCGGCGCTGATCCTGCGCTGCGCCGGCGTGGCCGACGTGATCAGAGGTGTGCAGTTCGCCCGCAGCCAGAACCTGTCCCTCGCCGTCCGCGGCGGTGGGCACAGCCTCGCCGGGTTCTCCACCAACGACGACGGGCTGGTCCTCGACTGCTCGCCGATGAAGGGCATCCGGGTCGACCCGTACACCCGGCGGGTGGTCGCCCAGGCCGGCGCCCTCTGGCAGGACCTGGACCACGAAACCCAGGCCTTCGGCCTGGCGGTCACCGGTGGGCTGGTCTCCACGACCGGCATCGCCGGCTTCACCCTGGGCGGCGGGATCGGCTGGCTGGTCCGCCGGTGCGGTCTCACCAGCGACAACCTCGTCGGGGCGGACGTCGTGACGGCGGACGGCCAGCTGCTGCACGCCGGCGCCGGTGAGAACCCCGACCTGTGGTGGGCCCTGCGGGGCGGCGGCGGCAACTTCGGGGTGGTCACCTCATTCGAGTACGCCCTGCACGACGTCGGGCCGACCGTCTTCGCCGGCGCCGTGTTCTATCCGGGTGAGCATGCCGAGACGATCCTGGCGGGTTACCGCAAGGCCTGCGCGGGCGCGCCCGACCGGCTGACGACCGTCCTCAACCTCACCACCGCGCCGCCGGTGCCGTTCCTGCCCGAGTCGGTCCACGGCAAGCCGGTCGTGGCGGTTCTCGGCATGTGGTCGGGCCCGGTGACCGACGGCGACCAGCACACCCGGGCCTTCCGGGAAATCGGGCCGCCGATCACCGACCTCTTCGGCCCGATGCCGTACGTGGCGATGCAGTCGCTGATCGATCCGCTGTACCCGAGCGGCCTGCACAACTACTTCCGCTCCGCCTTCCTCCACGATCTCGACGAGCCGGCGATCAGCGCACTGCTGCGCGCGTACGCGACAGTGCCGAACCCGCTGACCGAGTTGCACGTGCACCATCTCGGCGGCGCCATGTCCCGGGTCCCGGCCGGCAGCACCGCCTTCGCCACCCGCGACCGGGAGTTCATCCTCAACGTGGTGGCGCGGACGCCCGCCGCGGAGGGGTTCCCCGGCGTCGTCGACTGGGCCCGCGCGACCACCGGGAGCGTCGCCGCCGACGCCGCGACGTACGTCAACTTCACCGGTGAGGCGAGCGGCGACCAGGTCCGGGCGTCGTACCCGGGCGACACCTACGACCGGCTGGTCGCCGTCAAGCAGCGCTACGACCCGGCCAACCTGTTCCGGCTCAACCAGAACATCCCGCCGAGCGCCGAACGGTGAGCGTTCCCCGATCAAGGAGAAAACCGATGATTCTTCGCCGGATACTGATCGGCGCCGCCGCGACCGCGACCGCGCTGGTCGTGACAGCGGCGCCGGCCCTGGCGGCGCCGGCCTCGGCATCGTCGCTGCCCCGCCAGGTGTGCCGGGGTGACGGCTTCGGCAGCGGCTGGTGCCTGTTCATCGAACGCGCCGGCGAGCAGTACCGCGTCCACCTGGGCATCGACATCTTCATGAGCCGCAGCGACGCGCAAGCGATCATCGACGCTCCGGGGGATCCGCTGTCGGCCCGGGTCCTCGGCGGCGACACCTGGCCGGACGGCGACGACAACCTGTTCAACGTCCCGATCACCACCCTCGGTGCCTCCGACGGGTTCGGCCTCAGCTGTGACTTCGACACGGTCGTCGGCGCGCAGTTCCTCGACGAGGACAACGTCCCCGGGAACCGGGGTGACGAGGTGTTCGGCAGGATCACGTTCCGCAATCCGCTGACCAAGAAGAACACCACGTTCGACACGCCGGAGATCGCCGAGACCTTCTGAGGATGCAGACGGCGGCCCACGCCGGCTTTTCAGCCGAACCCACTCGGCAGGGGCACCTGGTCAGGATCCAGGCGCCCCTGCCGAGGCCGGTGACACGCCGCGATCGGCGGGTCTCGCGGTTGTCGATCGTGGAGCCGGGCGGGCGGGCCGGCGCTGAGTGCGGAAACGCGAAGATCCCTGAGCCCGCGCGCCCCGGCTGTCCGGGCACCGCGCCGCCTGGCCCCGCGCCGCCTGGCCCCGCGTGTCCGCGCCCCGCTCCCCCGCGCCCCGCGTGTCCCGTGTCCCGCGCCCCGCGCCCCGCGTGTCCCGCGCCCCGCGCTGGCGTCCTGCGGCTGGCATCTCGCACCAGCCACCACCCGTCTCGCCGATCTTGGAACCCGCCGTCCCGGCCGTAGCCCAGGCATGTGATCAAGCCCGGATAACCGCACTGGCCTACGGCTCGCCTCACCGAGCCGTAGCCCACACATGTGATCAAGCCCGGGAAACCGCACTGGCCTACGGCTCGCGTCACCGAGCCGTAGCCCAGGCATGTGATCAAGCTCGAGGTAGCGGAAACGGACCTCACCGAAGACCTAATGGCCCCGGAAGACGGCGCGGCGACCGGTCAGCCGCGGCCCCACCCACGTTTCCGCCGGTAGACGGCGACGGCTACAGCACTCACGACCGGCTGGTCCGGCTGGTCGTCAGCGCGAACCGTTGTCACCAACCGTTGTCACCCTGCGTGCCGGCATCCGCGGTCACCGCCGCGCTTCACGGAAACACGCGGACGCCCCAGGCCCTGCGAAATGACGCAGAGCCACAGCGCTCCACGGTCACCGGCAACCGGCCGTGACGAGCGGCCGCATCGGCGCACTACCAGGCGGCGGGTTCAATTGCGGACGCGTCATGACCGCATCAGGCCCTAGCTTCGCCGCCATGACGACGACATCGATCACCGGAGCAACATTGGTCACCGGAGCAACCGGGAACGTCGGCCGCCACACCGTGGCGGCCCTGGCACAGGACGGGCATCGGGTCCGGGCCATGACCCGCAAGCTCGGCGGAGTGGACCTGCCGGGTGCCGACATGGTCCAGGGCGACCTCACCGACCCGGCCTCCCTGGCGCCGGCCCTGGCGGGTGTGGAGACGGTTCAGCTCATCACCTTCGCCGGCGAGGAGCCACTGAGCGAGCGGACAAGTGCCGCCGTCGTGCGGCAACTGCTGACCGCGGGGGTACGGCGAGTCACCGTACCCAATGGCGGTGGTGACAGCCCGTTGCAGACCGCCGTGCAGCACAGTGCTCTGGAATGGACAGTTCTGCTGCCGGTGGAGTTCATGTCCGGCGCGCTGGACTGGGCGGCTTCGATCCGCGATGACGGGGTGGTGCGCGCCGGTTTCGTCGAGCGGCGCAGCGCGATGGTGCACGACGCGGACATCGGCGCGGTCGGCGCCGCGGTTCTGGCCCGGGGCGGATATCCCGGGCAGGAACTGCCGATCACCGGGCCGGAGGTGCTGACACCGCCCGACATGGTGCGGATCATCGGCGAGGCGATCGGCCGGGAGGTGCGGCTCGTCCCGCTCACCGAGGAGCAGGCCCGGGAGCAGTGGCGCGCCGAGGGCTTCCCGGACGAGGTCATCGAGTTCTTCGTGTGGGCGCAGGGCAACACCCCGGAGATCGGCTACACGGTGGCGCCGACAGTCGAGAAGGTGACCGGACGCCCGGCACGGACGTTCGCGCAGTGGGCCCGGGAGAACGCTGACGAGTTCCGCGCCTGAGCAGATCGGGCCGGGCCACCGCGTACGGTGGCCCGGCCCGCCGTCACTTCAGGCCGGAGGCTGGCCTGCCGGTGTGGGGCCGCGCGGGCACCCGGCTGCTGGGCGAGGCCGTCTAGCGACGCGCCCGGTCGATCCCGGCGGCCCGCTGCCGGATGCTGCCGGACCGGTGCCGGCGACGAACCCTCACACCTTCCCGGCGTCGTCCCGCCGGTGCGGCGTGTCCACCACCCCTTCCCAGGTGACGGTTCCGACGATGACGCGCAGCAGCTGCGCGGGAATCCTCCGGAGGTGCTTCACCATCGTCGGACCGAACGATTTGAGATCCTGATAGGAGCTGTTGCGGAAGCTCAGGTATGTCAGGCTCGCCACCAGCCACGGCGCGGCGCCGAGGAGGGCCGGGACGAGGCCGGTGGAGAGGCTGAGGGCGACCAGCGGGACAGCCCCCGCGGCGATCGTCAATCCGTTCACCCAGCCGTTCCTGAGCTGCTGCAGGAGCACGGCGAAGAGGAGGCAGGAGGCCACCGCGGCCGCATGGACCCCGGGCCCCCGGCCGGTCGAGCCGGCCAGCTCGATGCCCAGCACGGCGGCCGACACGGCTGCGGCCAGGTGCGCGAGGTTCCACGGAGCGAGTGGTCGCGGGCGTCGCCGATTGTCGCGCAGGAGCCGGCGAGCGCCGCCGTAGCCGTCGTCCTGCTCGGTGTCGTCGGGGTCCGGCGGCTCTTCGTATCGGGAGATCTTCACCGGTACGAAGCGGAGCAGCTCCGCCAGGTGCGGCTTCCGTCGCAGCGCCGACCGGAACGACCATGATCCGTCGGCTTCGACCCGCCCGTACGAGCTGGCGTCGAGAACCCATGTGAGCAGGACGAACATCATGCCGAACGTGAGGAGGAATCCCATCCCGGCCAGCGCCGGCCGGGACAGCAGTGACACGCCGGCGCCCCCGATGCCCACGGCACCCCGGATCGCGTAGCCGGCACCGACGAGAAGCCAGATCGCGACAGTGCTGACGGTGAGCCCGCCCCGCGTCCGGGACCGCAGGAACTCGTAGAGAACCGCCACGCCGAAGACGGCGGCGATCATCGCCGCGACCTGCCCGGTGAGTCCGGCTATCCCGGCGATGAGCATCGCCAGTATCAGCCGCAGGCCGGCCACCAGCAGGCTGACCATTATGTTGCGCCGCGACTCGGCCCGGTCGGTGGTGGCCGGGAGCCGGCCCCGGGCGCGGGCCTCACGATGACCCCAGTCGTCGACGACGCCCCGGACGTCGTTCCACTGGTACCGCGCCATGTAGGTCAGGTACTCCAGGATGATCCAGGCGAGGACGAATCGGCGCCAATCCGCCCAGTCGCCGACCGTCCAGGCGAACGCGGCATAGGTCAGCGGCGCGATCGTCCACTTGATCAGGTCCTCCGGGCGGGGCAGGACGAGGTACGAGGTCAGGCTCCGGGCGCGCGGCACCCGCGGCTGCTCCACGCCATCGGCGGCAGCGTCGGCGTGGGCCCGGGGCAGTCCGGCGTAGCCGGGTCCGCGGACGAACCGTTGCGCCACCGACCGGAACAGACGCGGGCCGTGGAAGACCGCCTCGACGGTCTGGGTCACCAGGATCCCGACCACCGTTCCGTACACGAGCGCCATGGCAGCCTGGTACGGGGGTGCGATCGCCATGCCGATGTAGATCGTCATGCCACCGAAGACCACCAGGATGGCCGCCAGAATGACGTTGAAGAGCAGCCGGTTCGCCACGCCTCCCCGGCGCAGGCTGACGAACTCCGTCGTCAGACCGATGTAGCTGACCGGCCTCAGGTCGCCCAGGGCCGTCATGGGCTTGTCCGCGAAGCGGCCGATCTCGACCTCAAGCCCGCGCAGGTAATAGCTGCGGATCGTCGACACCGAGCCGATGCTCTGGATGAAGGCGATCAGCCCCAGCGGCAGTATCGGGACGGCGGCGAGGATCGCGTCGGGCACGTTGGTGCAGTCCGGCGGTTGCTTCATCCCGAAACCGCACTCCTGGGTCAGAGCACCCGCCATCAGCGCGATCAGCGCGATGGCCACTCCGTACAGCCCGGCCTGGATGTTGGTGACGGTCCGCTCGTCGTCCCGCGCCATCTCGTAGTCGAGGAGAAGCGCCTCCAGGCTCAGCGTGTCCCGCGTCGCGGTCGCCAGCTGATCGGCGCTCTCCAGGACCTGGGCCCGGCCCGCGCGGCGCATCAGGTTCCGGGGACCCTGTCTCATCGCTCCGCCGACCCGCCGGGACGGTGCGGCCGGAAGATGATGGGCGCGAACGCCGAACCGAGGCGCATCTGCGTCCGGGGCCACCACGGCTGGGTCCCCCGGTGCACCCACTGATGGAATCCGCCACCCAGCCGCCACGCCAGCACACCGTCGGTCCCGGGCTGATCTCCGATCACGGTGACCGGCCGGGGAAGGCCCGCGACGAGATCGAGCCGCCACGGTTTGCCGGCCTGCGAGACGACGGTGACCCGGCCGGTGTGCCCGTCCGCGACCCGGGGCAGGACACGACGGGAATTCGACGCGAAGACGATGCGGTGAATCGACGGTGATTCCGCGCCGACCAGTTCGACGAAGGCCGCCGCCCGGGAACGGAACCGGGAATCCGGCTCCGACCAGTGAAGAATGAGTGGTTCGACGTCCACCACCAGAGTCCGGCTTCCCGTTTCCGCGACCATGGTGAAGAGGTCAGCCAGGCTGCTGGACCGGATCCGTGTGGCGCGCACCATCATGAACTCTCGACTCCTGACGCCCCCGGGCGAGGACACCGATGATAGAACAGCGACGCATCTGGAACGATTGGCCGACATCGGAGGATCGGGTGAATTCCGGGCCGCGCGGGATGCCTCCGCGATTTCGGGGGTCCGTTCGACGCCGTTCCCCGGCCGGGGTGGTCACCGGGGCAGAAGACCGTGGCCGGACGCGCCGACGGGGAACGTCACACCGGTGAGGTCCTCGGAGAGGGTCCACAGCCGCTGCTGGACGGCCACCTCGTACGACTGCGGGCTGGAGGTGACCAGGCGGGGGTGGCCCTTGACCTCGTTGCGTCCGCCGGGACCGTAGTACTGGCCGCCGAGCACGGCGGGGTCGGTGGCGGCGCGCAGGGTCGGCAGCGCCCCCATCGCCGGCGTCTGGGTGATCAGCGGGGCGAGCCAGGTGATCGGGAGGCGGAGGGCGGCCGGGGTGTTGCGGGTGAGTTCGGTGCTGGACATGCCGGGGTGCGCGGCCACCGCGACGGTGGTCCCGTGCGGGGCGAGCCGGCGCTGCAGTTCGTACGTGAACATCAGGTTGGCCAGCTTGGACTGGCCGTAGGCGGCGACCCGGCTGTACGAGCGTTCCCGCTGCGGGTCGTCGAAGTCGATCGCGGCCCGGATCCGGTGGCCGGTGCTGCTGACGGTCACCACGCGTGAGCCGGGCACCGGCAGCATCAGGTCCAGCAGCAGCCCGGTGAGCGCGAAGTGGCCGAGGTGGTTGGTGCCGAACTGCATCTCGAAGCCGTCCCGGGTGGTCTGCTTCGGGGTGTACATCACGCCGGCGTTGTTGATCAGCAGGTCGAGCCGGTCAAACCGGGACCGCAGCGCCGCCGCCCCGGTCCGGACGGAGTCGAGCGAGGTCAGGTCCAGCGCCTGCACCGTCACGTCGCCGGTCATCCGGGCCGCGGCCCGCTCGCCCTTCTCGGCGTCGCGCACGGCGAGCACCACTGACGCCCCGTGCTCGGCGAGGGCCCTGGCCGTCTCGAATCCCAGTCCGGTGTTGGCGCCGGTCACCACTGCCACCCGGCCACGCTGGTCCGGAATGTTCGCCGTCGTCCACTTCGCACTCATGTCAGGCTCCCCGCTGTATAACGTACCGGAAGTATCTTGTCCCGGACCACGCTAAAGTACTCCCGGTACGTTGTCAACGTACCGGAGGTACGTAAGTTAAGCTGTTGATCGTGACTTTCCAGCGGGCGCGAACCGAAGAGCAGCGCGAACTCCGCCGACAGGCGATCCTCGACGTGGCGTCGGCCATGCTCGACGAGATGCCCGTGGCCGCTGTCACTCTCAACGAGCTCAGCCGCCGCGTCGGCCTGGCGAAGCCGAACGTGCTGCGCTACTTCGAGTCCCGCGAGGCGGTGCTGCTGGAACTGCTGGACCGCTTCCTGCAGGAGTGGCTGACGGCCCTGGCGGGCGAGCTGGCCGCCGGCGTCGGCACGGATCAGCCCATGGCCGGGCGCGCGGAAGCGGTGGCCGAGGTCCTCAGCCGCTCGCTCTCCGGCCGGATGGTGATGTGCGACCTCTTCGGCGCGCAGGGCAGCGTCCTGGAGCACAACGTCTCCGTCGAGGTCGTGACGCGCTACAAGCGCGCCTCCCTGGAGCGCCTGGCGACCATGACGGCGCTGATCCAGAAGTACCTGCCGGAGCTCGGCGAGAAAGGGACACTGTTCAGCCTGCAGACCATGGTCATGGCCGGCGCGCTGTCGGCGTACAGCACTCCCCCACCCAGTCTGCAGGCGGCCTACCTGGCCGAGCCCGATCTGGCCCGCTTCCACTCGGAACTGAGGGACTCCTTGAAGCAGGCCCTGACCGCGACGCTCCTGGGCGTGCTGCCCCGCCACTGACGCCGCGGCTCAGTCAGCTCTCGGCACGGCCCTGTTCCCGGGCAGCCGCCAGCAATCGGGCCAGCCGGCGCCGGCTGCGGCGGCGCGCCGTCAGCCAGCCGCCACCCACCAGCCCCGCCGCCAGCGCCAGCAGCAGCTGCGGCCACGGCACGATCCAGACGGTGGCCGTCCGCGCTGCCGCCCGGATCTGCGCGCCGGCGTGCTCGCCGCGCGGCTCGGGCGTCACCGCCACCTCGGCGCGCATCGGCCCGAGCGGCCACACCCCGCCGATCACCGTCGTGGTGGCCGTGCCGCCGCCGGGCAGCAGCTCCCCGATCTCGGCCGTGGCCTCGCGGCGACCGGCTCCCAACGGCCCGGCGACGCTGCTCCGCGCCACCCCGGACGACCACACGTTTCCGGTGTTGGCCACGGTGTGCCGGATGCGGATCGCCGCGCCCGCGAACGGGTTCCACGACGGCAACCGTTCGACTGTCACGTCGCCGACGTCCAGGACCGCACGGGCGGTACCGGTCGCCCGCAGCATCACCCGGAAGCCGACGCGGCTCTCCACCGTCACGGCGGCGCCGGCGCTGGCGACGACGGCCGCGATACCGGCCGGATGATCGCCGGGCGCCGCGTCCTCGGGCACGCGGATCGTGAACGGCACGACGGCGGTGGCGTTCGCACCGACCCGGACGGTGTCCCGCACGTCGATCCAGGTCCCGCCGCCGGTCGAGGCGCGGTCCGAGGAGAGCATGGTGAACCTGCCCTTCTCCGTCAGGTACCCGTCGGCGGCTTTCAGCGCGAACGTCACCGGCCGGTCGCCGAGGTTGCGGACGGCGAGGTGCTCGGTCACCTGCTGCCCGGGGTCGAGGGTGCGTTCGATCCACCGACGACCGTCCGGCCCCTGCGCGGTGGCCGGCTGGACGGTCCAGGTCAGTGTGGTGCCGCCGGGCGCCGCCGCCGCTCCGGCCGGGAGGGCCGGAGCGGCGAGGGTCACCGCGGCGAGCACTGTCAGTGCCCGGCGCGGCATGCTCACTCGAACAGCGACAGGGTGAGCGTCGAGGCGTACTGGCCGGCCGCCACGTCGGCCGGGGTGCGCAGGAACAGGTCGGCGTCGACGGAGTACGCGCCACCGGCCACGGCCTGCGAGTCGAACGTCGAGACCAGCAGTTCCTGGTCGACCAGGCCGACGTCGTTGCCCGGCTGGGTCTGCTCGTCCAGCACTGTCACCACCTCCTCGCCCTCGCTGACCAGGCCGGTGTCGCCGCCGTCGAGCAGCCGCGGTTTCCAGCCCAGGTGGTCGGCGCTGATCGGCTGCTGCCCGGCGGCGCCGGTGAACGCCGACGCGCTACCGAGCACGGCCCAGGCCGCCCCGGCGGGAACATCGGTGCGGGTGTCGGTGACGGTCACCGCCGGCAGGCTTCCGGTGAACTGGCGGACCAGCGCGGTGGAGCCGTCCTCGGTGAGCGTCACCGCGTCGCCGGCGATGGACAGGGCCAGCACACCCGGCTCGCGGATCTCCTCGATGTCGACGGTCACCCGCACCTGGTCGCTGCCGCCCGGGTCGGCGGCGGCGGGCAGCGGTATCAGGATCGCCCCGGACAGCAGGGCGCAGGCCACGACGGCATTGCGTTTCATGATCTTCTCCAGGTGATCTTCTCAGGAGCAGGGGTGGTCGTCAGGAGCAGGTGACGGCGAGGTAGGCGGCGGTGACCTCGGTGGCGCCGGCGCGGACGGTGGCCGAGCCGGCCGGGACGCTCGCGGCCCGTGCGGTGAAGGACTGGTACGCGGAGGCGCCGGCCGCCACGTCCGGGAACTGCTTGCTTCCGTACGGGGTCTGCAGCGTCACGCCCACCGCGGCGGTCCCGTCGTTGCGGGCCCGGACCGCGACGTACGCCCTGCCCGCGACGCACCGTGACTCGGCGGTCGCGGTGACCGCGGCCGACGGGCGGAACGCCCAGCTGTCGACCTCGAACAGGTCGGCGCCGGCCGGTCCGGTGTAGGTGAAGTAGACGTCGTGCACACCGGTGACCCCGCCGAGGACGGCGCGCAGTGTGGTCCACTCCCCCGTCGTGCCGGTGACGGGGATGGTCGCCACCACCGGGCCGGTGCGCGCGTCGAGGCGTACCGCAATCGTGCCGCCCGCCGCGAGCGGGCGCACCCGGGTCTCGACCGACGCGGCGCCCGATCCGAAGTCCACCGACGACAGCGACGTGAAGTCCCCGTTGTCGACGTCGGTGAGCGCCAGGTCCGGCGCGTTGCTGATCCTGCGGGTGGCGATCCCCTGCTGCCAGGCGATCGTCTCCGCCTGCACGGTCCGGTACGGGTCGAGGCGCTTGATCTGCGGCACCCCGTCGAACGTGCCGGTGACCTCCTGGATCGTGCCGTCGGGGCGGAAGGCCAGCTTGGCGATGTGCGGGCTGCGGAAGCCCTGGGTGGCGCCGCCGGTGATCCGCCGGTTGAGCGTCTGCGCGTGATAGGTGAAGTAGTAGTCGTCGCCGAGCTTGAACACCGACTGGTGGTTGTTGCCCCCGGCGCCGAAGTACGTCCCCGGGTTCTTGAAGATCACGCCGGCGTAGGTGTCGGCGGTCCACGGCCCCATCGGGCTGTCCGCCATCAGGTAGGCGATCGCGCCGGTCGGCGGCCCGGCCGGGTCGACCGGCCCGGAGTGCCCGAAGTTGGACGAGTACGAGTAGTAGTACTTCGTGCCACGCTTGAACACGTGCCCGGCCTCGAAGACCAGCGGCGCGTCGATCGTCTGCGCCGAGCCCTGCGTGCTGACCATGTCGTCGCCGAGCTTGATCACCCGGGTGGATCTCGGGTGGTTGGTGTTCTCGTAACTGCCGGAGCCGTCGTCGCCACCCCCGCCGAAATACAGGTAGCCCTGGCCGTCGTCGTCGCGGAACACGCCCGGATCGAACAGCCAGTTGCGGCCGTTCGAGGCGCCCGGCGTGGCGCTGGTGATCAGCAGGCTGCCGCGCTCGTCGCGCCACGGGCCGATCGGCGAGTCACCCACGATGACGCCCGTGGCCGCGCCGTTGTTGGCGAAGTAGAGGAAGAACTTCTCCGTGCCGCCGACGACCTTGCTCTCCACGGCCGGCGCCCAGGACTGGCTCGCGTAGGTGGCGATCCCGCTCGCCCCGGCCACGTTGATCTCGCCGTGGTCGGTCCAGTTCACCAGGTCGTCGGAGGAGATCACGGTGATCGTGTTGATGCCGCCGTAGGTGTTTGTCGGCGAGATCCCGTCCGGCCCGGGCGCGTACACCTGGGTGTCGTTGGTCATGTAGAGGTAGACCCGGCCGTCGTGGACGAACGCGTTGCCGTCGGCGCCGAACTTGTGCGAGATCAGCGGGTTGCCCTCGCCGGGGTTCTTGCCGAGCGCCTCGATCGTGGTCGACGGCAGGAACTCGGACAGCGTCACGTCGTCGACGGTGAAGTCCATCAGGTGGGTGTCCGGGGCGGTCTGCGGCGACGACGTCCACGGCGTCTCCACGAAGATCCGCGCGGTGGTGACGTTCTGTGCGGCCGGGATCGTGAAGGTGCCCTGGATCAGCCCCCACTGCCCGCGGGTGGCGGTCACCGTGCCGAGGTTCGTGTACGTCGAGCCGCCGTAGTGCATGGTGACGAAGAACTGCTTGGTGGGCGGGCTGTTCGGGTTGTCGTACTTAACCCGGGCGGCGACCGCGTACGTCGTGCCGGCCCGCACCTTGCCGGACAGATCCTGCATCGGCCCGGACCCGGTGGTGGCCCGGCCGGAGACACGTGCGGCGGCACTGCCGGAGTAAGGGTCGCCGACCGGCGTCAGGACCGCGGTGTCGGAGGCGTTGCCGTTGTTGACGAACCAGCCGGTCAGCCCGTCCTCGAAGCCACCGTTGACGATCAGGTCAGGCTCGGCGGCCCGGGCCGGCGCGGCCACGCCGACCAGCCCGGCGGCGATCAGCAGCGCGGCGCTCAAGATCCGTTTTATCTGCACAGGTGAGTCCCTCCGGGGTTTCAGTCGCAGGTGACAGCGGGATAGGCGGCAGTGCGGGTGGTCGTGGTGGCGTCGGCGCCGGTGATCCGGACCTCGGCGGTTCCGGCCGGGACACCCGGGGCGCGGACGGCGAACGACTGGTAGGCGGCGGCGCCGGGCGCGATCCCGGTGACCGTGCGGGTGCCGTACCCGGTGCGCAGTTCGGCGGTGACCGGGCCGTCGCCCTCGTTGCGGGCCTGTACCGCGACGTACGCCCTGCCGGCCACGCATCGCGCCTGAGCGCTGAGGGTGACCGGTAGCCCGGCGAGGGTGCCGAGCTCGGCGAGCCGGTAGCTCAGCGCCCGCTCCGGCGCGTCGATCTGGTTCTGGGTGCCGAAGCCCTCGGTGCGGGCGTCGCGGGCCGCGGCGAGCGCGGTCTGCATGGCGGCCCACGCGCCGGCCGGGTAGCGGGCCGGCTGCAACGTCGCCGCGTGGGCGACAGCGGCGTCGAGCGCGGTGGTGTCCAGCGCCGCGCCCGGGGCGGTGAGGACGTCGCTGAGCAGGAACTCGTCGAAGTCGGCGTGCCCGCCGGCGCGCTGGGTGGCGTAACTGAACAACCCGACCCGGTGCCCCATGAAGTGCGCCAGGCTGCCGTCCAGCGTCTGCGGCCCGACCCGGTCGCCGAGCTGCTGCCACCGCCGGCCGTCCAGGCTGTAGTGGAAGGTGGTCCAGAGCTGGCCGCCGGTGGTGAAGTCCAGGTCGGCCTTGAGGTGCACCCGCGTGGCGTCGCCGAGCGCCACCGTGCTGCCGGGCCGGAACGCCTCCAGGGCGGCCTGGTCGACGTCGGCGGGGAACGGGCCGCTGCGGTTGACGACGCCGAGCGTGCTCACCCCGCCGGTCCGTCTCACCGCGACGTAGGAGAAACCGCGGTTGTAGACCGCCAGCCCGGCGGTGTCGCCGTCGGTCAGGCCGGAGAAGTCCAGCGTGGTCTCGGCGGACTGCCGGGGCCCGAAGGTGCGCTGCGACAGGGTGTTGCGGGCCTCCTCGAGCCAGGCCATCTCCGGCTGCCCGCCGACCCGGTGCCGGTACGTGCCGGTGACGACCGAGCCGTTGGTCAGCCGCAGCCAGCCGTCGCGGTCGGTCAGCGACCAGTACCGGTTGTCCGGCGCGTGGTTCCACTGCCAGGCCAGGTCGAGGCGGGAGCCGTTCGGCGCGTTGTCGCCGGTGACCGGCCACTGCTCGTTCTGGTACCCGTGCGCGGGCGCGTCGTTGGCGAAGTCGTCCGAGGCGACGATGCTCTTCTGCCGCTCGAACGTCTCCTGCTCCGGGCTGAGCCGGATCGGCTTGGGAAGCGCGCCGCCGACCGGGACGGCGCCGCCGGCGCCGAACGTCGGCCAGCCGTCCGACCAGGTGGCCGGGATCAGCGCGGGGATCCGGCCGATCGGGAAGGTGTCGCGGAAGAACATGCCGTGCCAGGCGGTGGACCCGTCGGGCCGGCTGATCGGGACCAGGCTGCCCTGGGCGAAACCGTTGGAGTTGAGCACGCCGCGCGCCTCGTAGGTGCCCTTGCCGAGCAATTGCCGCGAGCGCAGCATGACGACCTGGCGGCCCTGCCCGGACGGCCACGTGATGATCACGGCGTAGTACCAGCCGTCGATGCGGTAGAACTGGGCGCCCTCGAACAGGCCGCCGATGAACGGCTGCCCGGCGAAGTCGGCAGCGGTGAAGATGTTCGGGTAGTCCTGCACGATCGTGGTCAGCCCGGCGTCCAGGCGCACCGCGCTGGTGCCGCCGGAGCCGTGGAAGATGTACGCCGTGCCGTCGGCGTCGAAGAACAGCGACGGGTCGTGCAGGCCGCGGCCCAGCGCGGTGCGCTGCCAGGCGCCGTTCTCGATGTCGTCGGTGCGGTAGAGGTACGCGCCGCCCAGGTTGTTGGTGTTGAAGACGGCGTAGAACATGCCGTCGTGGTAGCGCAGCGACGAGGCCCACTGCCCCTGACCGTACGAGTTCTGCCCGTTGCGCAGCGAGAACGCGTCGCCGACGCTGGCCCGGTCGAAGACGTAGCTGACGATCTGCCAGTTGACCAGGTCGTAGGACTTCATGATCGGCGCACCGGGGCTCAGGTGCATGGTCGTGCTGATCATGTAGTAGATGTCGCGGCCCTCGGCGTTCTCGGCGGCGGGCACGCGTTCGACGCTGATGTCCGGCACGTCGGAGCGCAGCAGCGGCACGGTGTAGGAGCCGGCTGCGGTGTCGGTCGAGGTGTACGACGATCGCGGCGTCCACGGTCCGGCGGCGGAGGCAGCGCCGGCACCGCCGAGGACGACGGTGGCGGCGAGCAGCAGCGCGGCCGCCGCGGCAAGGAGTCGGTGCACAGAACCCCCATTGTTAGCGCTAACAAGCCCCGCCACGGTGCAGGCGGCGAGGGAAAGCGGGTTAGCACTGCACACTAAGGGCGGCGTCGTTAATCTCCGCGAAATGATCGCGTCATTGATCATCAGTCGAACACAACGGGAAAACGTGTTACCCGTACGCGGCCCGCCTGGTCGTCCCGCGCGATGACGAATCCCGGCGCGACCAGCGCGGACATGATCACATAACGACTTTTCACGACCGAATTTCGTCGGCTGAACGACTGAGGATCTTGGAGGTCCGGCGGGCATAAGGTGGCCGGGCTATGAAACAGACGCAACCAGACGTGGCGGACCTCGTCACCGCCGCCCAGGACGGCGACCGGCGGGCCCTGGAGCGGCTGATGGCCGCGCATCTGCCGCTGGTCTACAACATCGTCGGGCGCGCCCTCGGCGGTCATGCCGACACCGACGACGTCGTGCAGAACACCATGCTGCGCGCCGTCCGCGACCTGCGGTCCCTGCGTACGCCCGGCAGTTTCCGGTCCTGGCTGGCCGCCATCGCGGTCCGCCAGGTCGGCACTCATCAGCAGCAGCGACAGGCCGCGCAGGACCGCACCACCGGGCTCGACGTGGCGGCGCACCAGCCCGATCCGCACGCCGGCGTCGAGGACGTCACAGCGCTGCGCGCCGAACTGTCCGGCCAGCGCCGCGAGATCGCCGAGGCCACGCGCTGGCTGGACCCCGACGACCGGGTGATCCTGGCCCTGTGGTGGCAGGAGGTCGCCGGCCTGCTCAGCCGCGCCGAACTGGCCGGCGCCGCCGGGCTCAGCGCCGCCCACGCCGGTGTGCGCCTGCAGCGCATGCGCGAGCAACTCGACCTGGCCCGCGCCGTCGTCACCGCCCTCGCCGTGGACCCGCCCTGCCCGCAGCTCACCGGCGTCCTCACCGGCTGGGACGGCCGGCCCGCAGCGCTGTGGCGCAAGCGCATCGGCCGCCACGTCCGCTCCTGCCCGCTCTGTTCGGCCGCGGCAGCCCACCGGGTTCCGCCGGACCGGCTCCTGGCCGCCCTGCCCGCCCTGGTGGCGCCCGGCGGCCTGCTCCCCGCGACCCTGGCCAAGACCGTGACGGCCGGCGCAGCCACCGCGGCCGGCGCCGCCACCGCTGCGGCCGACGCCGCCTCCGCCACCACATCCATCGGCACCGCCGCCGCTACCTCCGTCGCCGCCATCGCCGCCGCTGGTGGCGCCACGACGGCCGCCTCCGCCGCCGCGAAGGCTGCCGTGGCGAAGTTCGTGGCCGCGCACCCGATCGCCGCGGCCGTCGCCGGCCTCACCGCCGCCGCGGCGGTCGCCGTGCCGGTCGCCGTCCGCACCGACCCGGCGCCGCGGTCCCAGCCGCGCTCGCCCGCCGTGATCGCCACCGTCTCGCCGGCCGTCGCGCACACACCCGCCGGCGGCCGGCCGCCGGCACCCACTCCCCCCGCCTCCGCATCGGCGTCCGCACCGGGCCCCACATCACCCACCACGTCCGCCACCAGGTCCCCCGCCGCATCGCCCGCCGCCGTGGGTGCCGTGCCGCTCGGCCGGGTGTCGTTGCAATGGGTCGCCGGCGGCTACGTCAGCAACACCGCGGCGAACACCATCACGGTCACCGGCAGCCCGGACCGGCGGCTCGCCACGTTCGAAGCCGTCCGCGGCCTGGCCGACCCGCAGTGCGTCTCGTTCCGCACCCTCGACGGCGCCTACCTGCGCCACTACGAGCTGTACAGCCAGGCCGACGCCTTCGACTACAGCCAGATCTTCCGCGAGGACGCCACGTACTGCCCGCGCCCCGGCATCGCCGCGGACTCGGTCATGCTCCGCTCGTTCAACTATCCGGACTTCTTCCTGCGCTGGGACGGCGTCAGGTTCGGCATCGGCTACACCAAGAACACCGACGACTTCCGGACCGCGAGTTCGTTCCGGATCCGAGAACCGTTGTCCACCGGTTGACCCCACCGGCCGGCAGCCGGTGTGCGGCTGCCCGGCCGGGACCATGGGGGCTGTATCCTGTGCCACGGAATCACTTCGCTTGTCGATGGCGCGCGGACAGCCGCGAAGCACATCACACATGATCCTCAAGCCGGATCACTGGCGCGGTACGAGCTCGCCGGACCGTGGTTCCTTCTCCGCGGCGGCGCGGCCGCACACCGGCCGGTCGACGCCCCGGAGGACCCGAAGAGAACTGACCAGCGCGGGCTACGCTGTGTCACTAGGTGTGGAAGAACGGAGGTGCCGATGATCAGCGTGCAGGAGTTCGCCCGCCGACTCAACATCCTGAGCCCAGGGGCGGTGACCAGCGAGGACATCGAGGATCTGGCCGATGCCGCGGGGGTGCGCATCGACCCGGGTCGCGGCATCGATGCCGCTCAGGCCCAGCAGATGCTGGATCATCTGTCGCCGCCGGTGCCGGTCAGTGGAACCGCGATCGTGGCGTCGCAGTGGACGCCGGAGACCACCGGGCGCGTCTCGGCGCCGCCGATGGTGTTCTCCAATCCCGGCGCCGTCGACGCCCCGTCCGACCCGCCGGCCCGGCCGCGGAAATCCGGGCAGACCCGTAACGGGCGGCCCGGCTCTCGATCACCCCGACGGTGACCGCCGGCGTCGTCACCGGGGATTGAGACGTCCCGGAGGCCGCCGACCGGCGTTCTGACCAGGCCGGTGAGGGATCGGAGAGCGTCCGGAGACCGCCGATTCGTACTGTTCAGCGAGGCCGATCGACTGTTCCGCGGCGTCCGGCGACCGCCGCACCTGCGCCTCGCGGGACACGGTGTCCACATGCGACATGGTGTGCGGGGCGCTGAACCCCGATATGCGCCCGGGCGATCCCGGAGGCACAGGGACCGGACATTGCTGGAGTTCCGTGTGCTCGGCCGGCTCGGCGTCGCCCGTGACGGCACGGCGGTGCCCTTGCCGGCACAGCAGACCTCCCTGCTGGCGTCCCTGGCGCACCTGCGCCTGGTCTTCACCGCCCCCCGGCTACCGCCGCGGCTGCTGATGCTCGTCGCACCGGTCACCGCGTTGTCTGCCGGCCGGCACGGTGCGGTCCTGCTCGCCACCTGGGACGGCTTGCGCCGGAATCTCGGCCTGCCGGTGCCACTGGGGTTCGCCGTCACCTGGCGACATCACCCGGCGCCGCGCCTGCGGCGGTTCCGTTCGACCGGCTCGACGAGCAGAGTCGCACGGTCTTTCGGGCGATCGCGTGACAGGAGTGCTTCGTTCTTACTTACGTACGCTGATCGCGCTCTCGTCGCGGTGAACGCGCTCGGATCGCCGGTCAGCGGTCGTCACTGTGCCGCGAACGGATGGCGAAGGCGGCGCATCGCCTGCTCACCGCGGTCCGATGCGGGAAGGGCCGGCGTCAGATCAGCCGCGGCGGCGGGAGCGAGAAACGGCGTCACACTTGCGCCGACCGCGACAGGCGCCGGGCGTCGGAAACGTGAAAGTTCGGAGAGCGGGCGGGAAACAGGTGCCCGTAGCGCCTCGGTGATCGTGGTCATAAGCCTTCCTCGAACGGCCCGTAACCGCGAAGCGCGGGCCGCGAAAAATCGGATTGGATTGAGTTTTGGATACGCCAACGGCGGCTCGCTGAACCAGTCGAGCCGCCGTCGGTAACGTGTGGATCAGAGAACGCGGATGTTCTCCGCCTGCGGGCCCTTCTGGCCCTGCGTGATGTCGAACTCGACCCGCTGGTTCTCCTCAAGGCTGCGGAAGCCGCTCGCCGAGATTGCCGAGAAGTGGGCGAATACGTCGGCGCCGCCACCGTCCTGGCTGATGAAACCGAAGCCCTTGTCGCCGTTGAACCACTTCACGGTACCTGTAGCCATGTCTTTTCCTTCGCAAGCTGTCGGAGCCCGCACCGCGCGGACTCTCACGTCGCCGCGTTGATCGCCCGCATCGCCTCGACGCGGATAACGAAAAAGCGCCTGGATGGGCTCGATAACCCATCAGGCGCCGAAAACGTCTACGGAAATCAAAACTGCAACGAGGGAACCGTATCACAGAAAATCGGCTACCGACCCAAAAACTTGCGGATGGTTTCCGGGACGCCTCCTGAGGGGCGGTCACCGCACGCGTGGGCTCGATGCCACCGAGCCTAAGTCGATCTTGGAGTTGGCACTGGTGGGCGACGAGTTCGGGGTGAGGCGGCCGCCGCTCGCAGCCGCCTGACTACCCGGGTCGTCACCGACTGCCCCGGGTAGTCACCGACCGCCCCGGGTCGTCACCTGGCGTGCCGGCGTCCGGGGTAAAGCCGGCGCTTTCCGGAAAGCCGCGGACGTGGGAGGCCCCACAGAATGCCGCACACCCCGTAGCGCTCCCCGTGGACAGTCACCCATCGTGACGCAGCGTGGGCTCGGCGAGGCCGCCGGGACGCAGACTCGGCGATCCCGTCACCCAGCGGGCGAATCGCGGGCGACCTGGCGAACCGGGCGAAGGCGGGACGGTGGACATCTCGAATGCCGACCCTTATGACGCGATGCTGCCCGGCGACGGACGAGGTGGAGGATTCACCATTGAAGAGACCGGCACCGGAATTCGAATCTCTCTGAGCACCGAACAGGAAGCCGACACGCCCGGGCGGCAATGAGCCGCCAGGTCTCCCAGGGATCGCGCGGCGCCGAAGCATTACGCCTCATGCACGCGCAGACCGCCGTGTTCGCCGTGGTGCCACCTCGATCAGGCGGCGCGTCACCGACCGGGTCGCCCCGCCTGACGGCTTGCTCACCCCTCACACTACCCCGCCGAACGGAATCGTCCCGGCGCAGAACTCGCACCATCCTGTTCGCGATTTCTGGCACGTGAAGAACGCTCCGCTCGTGCTAGCGTTGTGCTTTTCCTATTTTCCATTCTTCTTCCACCGGACACCGGACAGGAACATTTCTCGCGGGTGTTCAGTCCTGATCGGACAGGCGCGGCCTTTCCATCGGCGACACTGCCGGCCCGGCCCAGCATGATCAGTCGGCAGGAGAGCCGAGACCGGCGAAACGGCGGGCGAGCCGGGCGAAAGCGTCGGTGAGTTCGTCCGGGCCGATGACGGTGATGCCCGCGTCGTAGCGGGCGAAGGCGGCGGCGAGGCTGGGCCAGGACCACGACCCCAGGGTGAGCCGGCAGCGATCCGGTTCGATTTCCTCGACGACGCCGTCCCGGGTGTAGCGGGCCACGACAGCGGCGGGCAGGTCGAGGATCACGGTGCCCCGGCAGGGCCAGTCTCCCGAGGCGTCGCCGGAACCGCGGAACGTGCTGATGACGTAGGCGTCGACATCTCCGCCGGGCAGCGCGCGTGGCGTGAATCGGGGCCCGTTGGGGGTACGCAGGCTCATCCGGTCGGCACGGAAGGTACGCCAGGCGTCGCGGTCGAGATCCCACGCGACCAGATACCACCGGCCATCCCACGTGATCACATGGTGCGGCTCGACGCGCCGCGCGGGCCGGTCCGCCCCGCCCGAGCCGTAGTCGAAGCGCAGGATTTCACGCGCTTTCACGGCCGCGCTGATCGCCAGCAGCACATCGCCGCCGACGGGCGCGGCCGGCCGGGTGACCGGGCGGTCGACGGCGGTGACCTGCAGCGCGTCGACGCGATGCCGTAGCCGGGAGGGCATCACCTGCCGGATGGTGTTCAGCGCCCGTTCGGCGGCCTCCCCCAGAGAGCCGCCCCGTCCGGCGGCCTCCTCCAGCCGGCCGCCCTGGGTGGTCGCGACGATCTGCAGGGCGACGGTGAGCGCGACGGCCTGGTCGTCGTCGAACAACAGCGGTGGCAGTTCGGTGCCGGCGCTCAGCCGGTACCCGCCGTCCGGGCCCTTGACCGCGGCGATGGGATAGCCGAGTTCGCGGAGCCGGTCGATGTCACGGCGCACGGTGCGCAGGCTGACGTCCAGGCGGTCGGCCAGTGCCGTGCCCGACCAGTCCCGGCGCGTCTGCAGCAGCGACAGCACGGCCAGCAGGCGCGCGGAGGTTTTCGGCATGGATCTGATTCTGCCGTTGAGTAGGTGACACTTCCTGTCACCCACCGCTGCGAATCTTGGTCTCAGCCGGATGCACCGGCTGCCACGACCGAGGAGTCACCATGACCATCTCCACGACCACGCACCTGAACTTCCGCGGCGACGCCCGTACGGCGCTGGAGTTCTACCAGTCGGTGTTCGGCGGCCACCTCACCGTCATCGCGTACGGCGATTTCGGCATGCCGAAGGACCTGCCGGACGCCGACAAGGTGGTCTTCGGCCAGGTCACTGCCGACAACGGATTCAGCATCATGGCCTACGACGTGCCCGGCCGGGCCCCGGAGGCGGTGCCGCCGGCCATCACCACCCGCGAGCACGGCATGACGCTGACCGGCGACCGGTTCTTCGTGTCCGTCCGCGGCGAGACCGTCAACGAGGTCGGAGCGCTCTGGGACAAGCTCGCCGACGGCGCCGAGATCATTGAGAAGTACGGCCCCTCGCCGTGGACGCCCGGCTTCGGAATGCTGACCGACCGTTTCGGCGTCACCTGGATCCTCGACGTCGCCGCCCCGTACGCCGGCTGAGCAAGCACTCCCGCGCAGCCGTCGCCGCCACCTCTACGACCTGACCTCGCTCAGCTCGGCCGCTCCGAAGGAGACGGCGAACCGCTTGCACCAGATGCTCACGCTCCGGAACACCTCCGGGTCGACACCGTCGGCGACGCGGTACACCTGATCGCCGCGGTTGCCCTTGAGCTTGCCCAGCTCGGCGTATTCACCGTCGTCGAACACGTGCCATCCCGCCGTGCCGGTGGTCACCCCCTGGTCGGAGAGCCACACGCGCAGGTCGGGTCCGTCGCTGGTGTCGAGTCCGGCCAGTTCGAGCTGGTGGCTGCCGTCCGGGTTGCGCACGATCCGGGCGGTGCCGCTGGTGTCGTGCTCATGTGTCACGAAGGTGCCCTCCGCGATCACCACAGGCGACACCACCCGCGCGGACGCGGACGGCGTGGAAGGTGCGGAAGGTGAAGGCGCGTCCGACGGTGGTGACGACACGGTGGACAGGGCGTCCGCCACCACGGTGTCGGTGAACAACCGCCACGGCTGGAACCAGTAGAGGGCTCCCGCGCCGCCGATGCCGAGCACGGCGACGACGACCCAGGTGACGGGTCTGGTGAGAAGTCGGCGAATCATCGTTCGAGTCAACCCGCCGAGCCTCGATGACACCAGCCCCACCGGCTTACGAGCCCCTTACGGCCGGTGCGTGGCGCGGCGCCGGGGAGGACGCCGCGCCGAGCGTCACGTCAGCGGATCACGGACACGTTGTACTGACCGGACGGGCTGACCGCCCCGATCGCCAGCGAGAGGTACAGGTAGTGCTCGGTGGCCCGGGCGGTGGCGATGCCGCCGAGGTCGACCTGGTCCTCGTGCTGCCAGCCGAGGCCGGTGAGCAGCTGCCCGGTGATCTGCTTGGCGTCGCGGTCGTCACCGGAGAGGAAGACCGAGCTGCGCTCGGGCAGGGCGCCCGGGTTGGTCATCACCGCGGCCGGGACGGTGTTGAGGGTCTTCACCACCTTCGCGTCGGGCAGCAGCGCCTGCAGTTTGGCGCCCAGGCTGTCGCCCGGATACAGCAGCTCGAAGGCCGGGGTGATGGCGTTCGCCACGTCGATCAGCACCTTGGTGCCGAACGGGCCCGGACCGATCTTCCCGAGCACGTCCAGTGTCACCGAGCCGGGCAGGGTGTTGACGACGACCTCGGCGGAGGTGATGGCGTCGGTGAGTTCGGCGACGGGTGCGCTGAAGCCCTGCCGGCCCGGTGAGTCACGGACACCGAACACCACGCCGTGCCCGGCGTCCAGCAGGCCGTAGCCGAGCACCGTGCCGACGTTGCCCGCTCCGAGCACCGCGATCTTCATGATTGTTCCCCGTTCTGGGTTGGGCGGCGGTTGCCGCGTGCAGCAGGACCCCGTGACGGGTTTCAGGATGGAACGCGGCGGCACCGGTTCGAATCGGTGTTTCTCGCCTAATCGGCTCTCCGCGGTGCGGAACGCCGCGTCGTCGCCGGCCGGCAAGAGCACGAGCGACGCCGGGGCCGGGCCTGCGACGCCGGGGGAAGCGTCGCAGGCCCGGGGCTCGGTCAGAACTCCGCGCGCAGGGCGGTGGCGGCGTCGACCCAGCTCGCGGGCTGGTCGACGTCAGCCAGCTCGATGCCTTCGATGATCTTGGTCATCTCGGCGTCGATGAGCCGGCCTTCGCTCGCCACCTGGACGACGACCTTGCCGTCGACCCGGTGGGTGGTGCAGAAACCGCTGGTGCACTTGATCGTGGCGTCACCGGGTCCCTGGTTGGAGTTGGCGGTGCGGCCGACGACGACCAGGAAGCTGCCGGGCAGCTCCGCCTCGGAGACGCTGCCGAACGGCCTGGCCAGGCCGCTGGTGGCCGGCGCCGGGTCGGCGAACTTCGCGCCGCCGTACTCTCCGTCGCGAGCGGTGGCGATGCCCTCGAGGCCGGGCAGAGCGCCCGATCCCAGCTCCACCGCCTGGTAGCCGGCCGGCACGTAGCCCATCCGGAACGGCAGCGTGGCCGCGGTCGCCGGGCTCGGTTCCAGCCCGGCGACGACCTGACGCAGGTCGGCGTCCGTGGGGTCGGCCGCGCTGTTGGAGTGCGACTCCAGAACGGCCCAGCCACCCTCCGTGTACTCCCAGGCCAGCACGCGGCGGGTGATGTCGTCGGTGCCGCCCTTGCCGGTGAACTGCCAGGCCCGGTGCCCGTCGACGGTGAGCTGCTTCGCGCCGCCGAGCTTGGCCGGGTCGAACGCGCCCGGACGGTACAGGGTCAGATGGGCGGCGATGGTCTCCTCGCGTTTGCGGGCGCCCGGCGTTACGGGGTCCGGCAGATCCGTCGCCGGAACCGCCTTGTCGTGGGTGATGCGCCCGTCCAGGTAGACCGAGGCGATCTGGTACGCGGTGGAGGCGACGATCGGATCCTGCACATGCCAGCGCCCGGCGTCGAACGCCCGGAACGTGAAGCTGAAGGGATTGTCCGGGATCTCGAACGACGGTCCGGCAGCTGCCTGCTGGCCGCCGGGGAGCACGGTGGGCATCGTCAGCCCGGCGGCGGCCACGACCGCCACGACCGCGGCGCCCGCCCCGGTCCAGCCGGCCCGGCGTACGCGCTGCGCCCGCCGTCCCCGGGTGACGATGTCCTCCACCGTGCTGCCGTGCGGCGGTTCGTGGGCCGCCGCCAGTTCGAGCACGTCATGCATGCGCATTCGCCAACTCCTCAATATCGTCGACCATGTCGATGTCCTCGGCGGCCAGCAGTTCCCGTACCCGGGTCAGGCCTCTCGCGGTGTTGCTCTTCGCGGTGCCGAGGCTGATGCCCATCACCCGGGCCGTCTCCTCGAGGCTCAGCCCCAGGTAGAAACGCAGAACCAGGGCGGCGCGCTGCTTGCGCGGGACCTGTTTGAGCGCGGCCTGCACCCGCAGTTGCTCGTCGGTGACGCCGGTGGTGTCACGGGTGGCCATGTCGGGCATCGCGTCGCCGGCCGAGCTCTCCCGCCGCCACGGGCGCCGCACCTCGGAGACCGCTGCGCGGTGCACCATGGTCCGGACGTACAGGTCGGGTCGGTCCACCCGGCCCCAGCGGGGATAGAGCTTGGCCAGAGCGTTGGACACGGCGTCTTCAGCCGTGTGCCAGTTGCCGCAGGTGAGATACGCCTGTTTGCGCAGCGGTCCCAGTTGGGCCGCGACAAACTGACGGAACTCGTCCTCGTCCTCGGCGTTCAAGATTCAGCTACCTCCTTAGGCGCGAGAAAAACGCCAAGTCGGCGCTGGAAGGTTGCAAACGCCAGGGACGTAACTTTCCGCAACGTGCCGAACACGGCCGCGCGAGAACCGGTGTTCACGCGATTTAGGCGACGGCCACCGATACGGCCGAGCCCGCCGTCGTCGATCATCGAGCCACCTCGACCCGGTGGAGGATCCTCGATGCAGATGCAACTGCTGCTGGTGACGATCGTGTGCCTGATCGCCGTGTCCCCGGCGTTGGCGCGGCTGGTCCGGCTTCCCGCGCCCACGGTCCTGTTCCTGGCGGGCTGCCTGCTCTCGGCCGTCCCCGCCGCGGCACATGTCGAACTGCCGCCGGAGTTCGTCCTGCTGGTCGTCCTGCCGGTGCTGCTGTTCTGGGAGGGCTACTCCACCTCCATTCACCACCTGCGCCGCTATTGGCGACCGGTTCTCCTGCTGGGCGTGCCGCTGGTGCTGCTCACCGCCGCGGCCGCCGCGGTGGTCGCGCACGCCGCAGGCCTGCCGTGGATCGCGGCCTGGGCGCTCGGCGCCGCGGTGGCGCCAACCGATGCGAGCGCGGTGGCCGCGTACGCGCGGGCGCTGCCCGGCCGGTGGATGACGGTGCTGCGGGCGGAGAGCCTGATCAACGACGGCACGGCTCTGGTGGTGCTGGCCGCGGTGATCGCGGTGAGCCACGGCGAGAGCACCGACGGCTGGTCGTTCGGGGTGGACCTGCTGCGCTCGTACGCCGTGGGGCTGGCCGCGGGCCTGCTCGCCGGGGTCCTCGGCCTCCTGGTGCTGCGCCGCGTCGCCGACCCGATGGTCAACGGCGCCGTCGCCGTGGCGTTGCCGTTCGTGGCGGCGGTGCCCGCCGAGGCCGTGCACGCCTCGGGTGTGGTGGCCGTGGTGACGTGCGCGCTGACCGTGAGCCGCCGCTCCCGGCGGATCACGACGGGCCGGTCCCGGCTGCAGGCGTACGGATTCTGGGAGATCACCACGTTCCTTCTCGGTGGTGCCCTGTTCGTCGTCAGCGGACTCCAGGTGCGCAGCCTGTTCACATCGGTGGACACGGCCGCGGCGGTACGCCTCGTGGGGTGGGGCGTGGCGATCGCGGTGGTGGTCCTCGCCGTCCGGGCGGGCTGGCTGTTCGTCAGCGCGTGGGCGCTGCGGCTGGTGGATCGCCGGCCCGTCCAGCGCACGCTGCGGGCCCCGGCACGGATTCGTATCGTGCTGGCGTGGGCCGGCATGCGCGGCGGCATCTCCATGGCGGTGGCCCTGACCGTGCCGGTGGCGGTGTCGGGCGCCGCGTTCCCGGGACGGGCGGAGATCCTCATCCTGACGTTCATGGTGGTCGCGATGACCCTGCTCGTGCAGGGCGCGACCCTGCCGCTGGTCATTCGCTGGTCGCGGATCGCCGCAGAGGACGCCGACCCTCAGGCGGCGCTGCGCCGGGTCGATCAGCGACTTGCTGACCACGCGCTCGCCGCGCTCGACATCCCTTCGGTACGCGGTGACGCGTCGCCCGAGGTCATCGAGCAGGTGCTCGCCGGCCTCCATGACGAGCACCGCCGGGGCGGCCAGCCCACCGAGCAGGACCGGCACGTCACCCGGGTACGGCTGCGGCTGCTCGAGGAGATGCGCCGCGAGCTGGTGGCGATGGCCTCCCGTGACGAGGTCGAGGACTCCCTGATGTGGCAGATTCAGGAGCGCCTGGATCATGAGGAGGCGCGGTGGGCGGTCCGGCTCGACGACGCCGGCCACTCCGAGGCGCGGTCCCGCTGAAGCGCTCCGGAAATTAGGCGGGAACCACCGATCCGGCGCGACCGCACGATGGGGATGATCAACTGGGCCGGCGTGGCGCCGGTCGAGCCCTCACCGGAAGGACCACTCCTTGCTCCGCTCTCGTACCCCTGTCCTGCTGGCCACGGCAGTCGCTGTCGCGCTGACCTCGCAGGCCTGTTCGACGGACACTTCGCCGGCGCCCACCGCGCCCGGGTCCGCACCGGTGACGACCACCACCGGTGCCGCGGAGACCACTGCCACCGCGGAGACCACTGCCACCGCGGGGACCACCGTGGACGCGACCGAGCCGGCCTCGCCCGGCGACGACGACGCCGAGCAGGCCCCGCCGGCGACGCGCACGCCCACCGCGGGCGCCACGTCGCGGCCGGCGGCAGCGTCCGCCGGCGCGATCCTCGACGGCCGGCGGCAGGTCGTGATCAAGCCGGTCGAGAGTTCCGAGTCCATCGTGGTGATCGATGACGCCGGCCGGCTCACGCTGACCGACGGACCCACCGACAGCGGGCTGTTCGTCCTGACGCCGTCCGGCAACCGGCATCTGATCAAGACCGCCCGGGCGGGTGCGGGCGGCGAGCCGTCGTGCCTGGGCCTGAAGACCAACGGCAGCAGCTCGCTGACGGTCGAGGCCGCGCCCTGTGACGCCGGCCGGGCCGGGCAGCTCTTCTCCATCCAGCGCCAGAACGGCCAGGAGGCCGGCGGGCGTCCGGTCTACTCGCTGAGCAGTGGTGGCGCGTACCTGCGGGTCTCCGGCCAGGGCGGGCTGATCGCCGAGGAGCTGGGCGACAGCGCCGCGACCGGATTCACGTTCGTCGACAACGGCGCTGCCACGTTGCCGCAGCTCGGCGACTGACCCCGGCGGCCGGCCCGCCGCCGCCTCCCCCTTCACCGGCGCCTCCGCCGGGCACGCCGGCGACCGGCCCTGCTTCCGTTGCGGAGGCGGGGCCGGTCGCCGGCGTTCGCGGGCGTGGTGGCCCGTCGGCTGCGTGATCGGCATCGGTCACGGACGGCTGCTCGCCGCCGCGGGTTGTCCCGGCCGGGGAAGGACCGGCGCGGGTTGTCCCGGCCGGGGAAAGGCCGGCGCGGGTTGTCCCGGCCGGGGGAAGACCGGCGCCGGGGTACGCGACCACGTGCTCGCGGGTACCGGAACGGGAAGTACCGGCGTGCGAGCCGCCACGGCGGCCGGCGCCGGCAGGTTCGGCCGGCTGATCAGCGGCCAGATGCCCGAGATGTCCAGCACCCGGCGGACGAAGCCGCGCGCGCCGGTGACCAGGAATCCGCTGCCGGCCGCGGTGCTGGCAGCCCGGCAGCGCACCAGCGTCCCGCCGCCGGTCATGTCGATGAAGGTCAGCTGGTACAGGTCGATCAGCACGTGCTCGGCCCCGGCGGTGAGTGCCTCGTCGATCGCCGCGGCGAGCTCGGCGGTTCCGCTGAGGTCCAGTTCGCCGCGCAGGCTCAGGTAGCAGGCGGGTGGGAAATCGACGTCGACGGCGATGTCCAGTATCGAGGTGGTCATGAAGGATTCCCTTCGTCACGTCGCTTGAGGCGGCGTCCACGACCAGCCTGCTCCCCGCGGGTGATGCTCGAATCGGCGTTGATCGCCTATAGATCTCAGGTCAGCCGGCACAGGGCGGTGTCGACGAAACGCACGACGGCGTCAGCGGCCTTCTCCGGCTCCGGCACCGAGCCCGGCAGCGCCGTGACGGCGACCGCCGCGGCCCGTCCGTCGTCGGTGGCGCCGTCCCTGGTCTCGTATCCGTGAATGTCGCCGCCGTGACCCCACATCAGGCCACCACAGCTCAACGGGGTGCTGATGATGCCGAGACCGTATCGGGCGCCCGCCCACATGCCCGGCGCCGCGACGGTGGAGCGCATCTCGGCGAGTTCCGCCTCGCCGAGCAGCCGCCCGGCCAGCACCGCGGAGTAGAACGTGTTGAGGTCGGCGGTGGTGCCGATCATGCCACCGGCGGCCCAGCCCCACGACGGGTCGAGGCGGGTGACGTCGCGCAGTGTCCCGGTCGTGTCCAGGTGGTACCCGTGCGGGTGCGGCTTGCGGATGTCCTGGTCGCCGGCGGACGGGAAGTAGGTGTCCCGCAGGTTCAGCGGCCGCAGGATACGACGGGTGATCTCCTCGCCGACCGGGCGGCCGGTGACCCGTTCGACGAGCAGCCCGGCAAGCAGGTAATTGGTGTTGCTGTAGGCCCAGCCCTGTCCGGGGGCGAACTCGGCCTTGCCGGCCAGCGCCAGGTCGAGCAGGTCGCGCGGGGAGACGTAGCGGTGCTGCACGGGGAAGATGTCGTCGGCGAGGTACGCCGCCGCGTAGTCCGGCAGCCCGCTGGTGTGCTGCAGCAGCTGGCGCACGGTGATCCGGCGGCCGTCGATGCCGTCGCCGCGCACCAGTCGCGGCAGATAGGTCTCCACCGGTTCGTCCAGGCGGATCCGGCCGTCACCGACGAGCTGGAGCACGACCACGGCCGTGAACGTCTTGGTGTTGCTGCCGATGCGGACCTGCCCACCGGCCGGAACCGGCGCCTTGGTTCGCAGGTCGGCGACGCCAGCGGTGTAACGGCGTTCGCGGTCGTCGCGGCTGTGCAGGGTCGCGACGGCGCCGGGGAAGTGCTGCTCGGTCACCAGAGCGCGCAGCCTCGCCGCGACGTCGTCACGGCCGGCGGCGGCCGCTGCGGGCGTGCTGCTGACGGCCACCGCGCCCACGGTGAGTGCCGCGGTGGCGGCCACGCCGATCCGGCGGCACAGGTGCGGGTAGGACACAGGGACTCCTTCGATGGAAGTGACACATCGAGCTTGTCGAAGATCCTTTACCGTGCCCATGCGGCCACCTGGCCGGTTGACGGTAGGGGTAACCCGACCACCGGGTCACCCCTACCCCGGGTTCAGGCGCCGGCCGCGGCGATGATCCGGCCGCCCGGCCACGCGCCGGTCAGCTGTTCTCGCCGACGACCACCCGCACCCGGGAGTGGCGGCGGCGGATCTCCTTGAGCGGCTGGTACTCCGGCGAATCCCAGAACCGCTGCACCGCGGCCTTGTCCGGGAACTCGTGGATGACCAGCGTCGGCGGCCGCCAGTCGCCCTCCAGCACCAGGGCGTCCGGCTCCGTCAGCACGTTGCGGCCACCGGCGCGCTCCAGCAGCGGGCCGACGCCGTCGAGGTATTCCTGGAAACCCTCGGCGCTGTCCACGTCGAGATCGATGACGACGTACGCAGTCATGTGCTCTTTCTCCTTGCCGTGTCGCTTGGTGATCCCAACGTTAAGCCGCCTTCGCGGTCGTTTCTATGCGTGAAACACGCGGAAACATACGTGAGCGTCCCGCTAACATGGACGGGTGGATGTGCTCAGTGACGTCATAGCGTCGATGCGGACCGGCCGCGCCAAGTTCGCCCGCACCCGGCATCTGGGCCGGTGGGGCAACCGCTTCGGGCCGTACCCGGGAGCGGGTTTTCATGTCGTGCTCGCCGGCTCCTGCTGGCTGCTGCCGCCCGGCGGTGAGCCGATCCGGCTCACCGCCGGAGATGTCGTGTTCCTGCCGCACGGCGCCGTGCACGGCCTCAGCGACACCCCGGCGCGTGCCCTCGACCGGCTGCCGCCGCAGTCCCCCGACGGCCCGGATCTCGGCGACGGCGACCCGGACGCCGGCGACGCGCTGCTGCTGTGCGGCGCCTACCGGCTCGACCACGGCACGGCGCATCCCTTCCTGCGCCACCTGCCCGAGGTCATCCACCTGCCCGCGCAGCTGGGCCGGCACCCGGCGCTGCGCGCGGCCGTCGACCTGCTCGGCGCCGACCTCACCACCGCCCGGCCGGGCGCCGACGCGGCCCTGCCCGCCCTGCTCGACCTGCTGCTCATCTATGTGCTGCGGGCCTGGCTCGACGAGCAGAGCGCCACCGGCGCCTCCGGCGGCTGGTCGGCCGCGCTCGCCGACCCGGCGGTGGCCACCGCCCTGCACCACATGCACCAGGACCCGGCACGGCCCTGGACGGTGCAGCAGCTAGGCGAGCTGACCGGCCTGTCCCGCACCGCGTTCGCGCGCCGGTTCACCGCCACCATGGGCCAGGCCCCGCTGGCCTACCTGACCTGGTGGCGGCTCAACACGGCGGCCCGGCTGCTCAGCCGCGACGACGCCGCGCTCGCCACGATCGCCCGCCGGGTCGGCTACTCCTCGGAGTTCGCGTTCGCCGCGGCGTTCAAACGGCAGTACGGGGTGTCCCCCGGCCGGTTCCGCCGCGACCACCGGGCCCGGCCGGTTCAGCACGACCACGACGTCGACGACGCGAGCGTGCTGCACAGCGCCTGACCAGACAGCGCGTGACCAGACAGCGCCTGACCACGGCCGGGCTGCTGCTCAGTCGGCCGATGCCAGCCGCTCTGCCAGCTGACGCCGCGAGCCTCATCGCGGTAGCTCGCGCAGAGCCTGCTCGGTCTCCGCGATCCCGGCCTCGTCATTGGTGGCGCTCTGCAACAGCAGCAGCGCCTCGAAGTCGGCTCGGGCCGCCGGGACATCGCCCAGCTCCCGGTAGGCCCGCGCCCGGCACCGCAGCGCGCGGATACGCCCCTGCATCATGGTCGGCACATCAGCGGGGGCCAACGCGATGGTCGCCGCCTCCACCACGGCCGGCCAGTCACCACGCTCCAGGTGGACCAGAGCCGTGTGACCGCCCAGCGACAGCCTGGCCTGCTGGGCGATCGTCTCGATCGGTGCCGTGGCGGGGTCGTTCAACAGCGCGAACGCCTGATCGAAAGCGGCCAGCGCCTCGTCGTAGCGGCCCACCAGACGTAGCGCGTCGCCGAGACCGACGAGCGCGGACTGTTCCCCGGCGTAGTCGCCGGCCAGCCGGAAGTTCTCGACGGCGTCGCGGGCCGGCGGGAGCGCCTCGTCGTGGCGCTCCTGCAGCAGCAGCGCCCAGGAGAGATAGGTGTCCGCCCAGGCCATCTGTTGATGATCCGCGGCTCGCTCGGCGAACCGGAACGCCTCCCGCGCGTACCGGACGCCGCCCTCGCTGTCGCCCAGGCAGATGAGGTGGGCCCAGGAGAGGTAGCCGAGTTGTGTCGCGACCAGGCGGTCGTCGCCGAGCCGGCGGGCGGCCTCGGTGGCGAACGCGAAGACCTCGTGCCATCGACCCCAGTGCATCCAGTGGTCGGAGAACCAGTGCAACGACTCCGCCACGTCGACCACCTGCCGATGCTCGCCGGAGGCCGCTGCCGAGGCCAGCGCCCCGAACCAGTTCTCCGCCTCGTCCATCAGCCAGGTCTTGGCCGCGTCGGGCGAATCGAGCGGGACCAGCCGCGGCTCCGGGGCCTCGGCCGTGCCGCCGGGCTCGTACCAGCTGCCGGCCGCGACGGCGGTCCCCAGCAGCCAGCGTTGCAGCCGGCCCCGGGTGGCGTCGACCTGATCGGCGCTCTCCTCCTGCCGCAACCTCTGCCCGGCGAAGAGCCGCAGCAGGTCGTGGAACCGGACCCGGGCGCCTTCGGATTCCTGGAGCAGACCGAGCTCGATGAGCTCGTCCAGGGCGTCAGCCGCGTCGCCCGGGGAATCGCCGGTCAGGATCGCGGCGACCTCCTCACCGGCGGTGCTGCCGAAAATCAGGCTGAGCCTGCGGAACAGCCGGCGGGCCGGCGGCGAGAGCTGCTCGTAGGAGAGCGCGAATGTCGCGCTGACCTGGAGATCTCCGGCGGCCAGCGTGTCCAGGCGGCGTTCCTGGACGGTCAGCCGCTCGATCAGGTCACCGGCGCTCCAGCGCGGCCGGCTCGCCAGCCGGTTCCCGGCGACCCGGATCGCCAGCGGGACGTTCGCGCACAGCCGCGCCAGGTGCCGCAGATCCCCGGGGTTCTCGGCCCGGTCGGCGGTGATGACGCCGAGCAGCCGGACCGCCTGATGTTCCGGCAGCGAGGCCACCCGCAGCCGGTCGACACCTTCCAGGCCGCTGAGCATCCGGCGGCTGGTCACGATCACCGCGGCCGGCCCCTCTGCCGGCAGGGCGGTACGAACCTGGGCCTCGCCGGCGGCGTTGTCGAGCACCACGAGGATCCGCCGGCCGGCGCAGAGGCTGCGCCACAGCGTGGTGGCGTCGGCGAGCCGATGCGAGAAACGACCGATCTGGGGTGCGACCGCCTGGATCAGCCGCACCAGCACCGCTGTCGGGCTCAGCGGTTGCTCGGCGAGCCCCTGCAGGTCGAGGAAGTACCGGCCGTCGGGGAATGCCTCGGCCAGCTCGGCCGCGGCGGTGACTGCCAGGGACGTCTTGCCGATGCCGGGCGAGCCGCTCAGCAGCAGCACCGGCCCCGGTTCGCCGGGTTTGGCCGCGGTGGCCCGGCTGCGGATCCAGTCCCGTTCGGCGTCACGGCCGGTGAAGTCGGTGATCGTCCGGGGCAGCGGTAGAGCGCCGTGCGACAGGCTCGGTCCGCTGCGGCGGCCGGCGCGCGCCGCCGCGGCAAGCGCGGCCCGTTCCGGCTCCCCCAGGCGCAGTGCGTCGGCGAGCGCGGCGACGGTACTCGCGCGCGGTCCCCGGCTGATCCCGCGTTCCATGTCGCTGATCGCCCGGTCGCTGAGTCCGGCCGTCTCGGCGAGCTGTTCCAGTGTCAGTTCCGCTGCCGCGCGCAGCCGCCGCAGCAGGGATCCGAAGTCGTCGCCGTTCAGGATGGTGACCTTCCGCCCGTGTCCTCGTCGTGCACCATGATCCTCTAGTGGCGCGCGGGGTCCTGAAGGTTGCGCAGAGCTCGCTCGGTCTCGGTGGCTCCGGCGTCGTCGCGGGAGGAAACCTGTAACCGCAGCAGCGCCTCGAGGTCGGCCCGGCACGACGCCACGTCGCCCAGCTCCCGATATGCCTTCGCCCGGTATTGCAGGCAACGGATGCGGGTCTGCATCGGCGCCGGTTGACCGTCCCGCCGCAGCGCGACAGAGACCGTCTCCACCACCGCGTTCCACTCCTGCAGCTGGTAGTGGGCGCGGGCCGCGTAGCTTCGCGCCGACACCTCGGTCTGGCGAGCGATCGTGAGCCTCGGCGCGGTAGCCGGGTCGGTGACCAGAGCTATCGCCCGGTTGATGGCTTCCAGGGCTTCGTGGTGACGACCGATCTCGAAGAGCGAATCCCCGAGGGCGAGCAACGCCTGTGGCAGAGCGGCCCGGTCCCCGGCGGCGGCGAAATACTCGGCGGCCTGCCGGGCGGGCAGCAGCGCCTCCTCGTGACGCAGTTGTCCCCGCAAGGCCCACCAGCGGTACATCCGGGCCCACGCCATCTGCAGCGGGTCGCTCGCGCGTTCGGCGCACCGGAACGCCTCCTCGGCATGCCGCAACCCGGTGTCGTACTCCCCCAGACAGAACGTGTGCGCCCAGGACAGGTATCCCAGCTGCGTCGCCAGCACCACATCGTCACCCAACCGGCGAGCGGCCTCGGCAGCCAGCGCGAAGACCTCGTGCCACCTGCCCCAGTGCAGCCAGTAGTCGGAGAACCAGTGCAACGACTCCGCGACGTCGACGACCAGCTGGTGTTCTCCGGCGGTGGCGGCAGCGGTCAGCGCACCGAACCAGTTCTCCGACTCGTCCATCAGCCAGGTACGAGCCGCCTCCGGGGAATCCAGCGCGGCCAGTCGCGGTTCCGGTGCCGCAGCGCCGCCTTCGGGTTCGTACCTGCTGCCCGCGGCGATGGCGGTGCCGAGCAGCCAGTCGCGCAGCCGGGTCCGGACGGCCTCGATCTGCTCGGCGCTCTCCTCCTGCCGCAGTCGCTGCTGGGCGTAGAGCCGCAACAGGTCGTGGAATCGGGCGCGGCCGGCCCCGTACCCCTGGAGCAAGCCCAATTCGACGAGAGCGTCGAGGGTGTCCGCCGCGTCAGCGGCGTCACCGAGCAGAATGGCCGCTACCTGCTCACCGGCACTGGTGCCGAAAATCAGGGACAGCCGGCGGAACAGCTGCCGCGCCGGCTGCGGGAGCTGTTCGTAGGAGAGCGCGAATGTCGCGTTGACCTGCAGATCTCCGGCTACCAGGGCGTCCAGGCGGCGTTCCTGCACGGCCAGCCGCGCGATCAGGTCACCGGCGCTCCACCGGGGGCGGCTGGCCAGCCGGTTGCCGGCGACCCGGATCGCCAGCGGCACGTTGGCGCACAGCCGGGCCAGATGCCGCAGATCCTCGGGGGTGGTGGGCCGGTCGACGGTGATGGCGCTCAGCAGCCGGACCGCCTCCCGCTCCGGCAGGGCCGCGAGCCGCAGCCGTTCGGCGTCACCGAGCCCGCTGAGGATCCGGCGGCTGGTCACGACCACGACCGCCGGGCCCTGCGGGGGCAGCGCGGCCCGGATCTGGTCCTCGCCGGCGGCGTTGTCCAGTACCATCAGCATCCGCCGGCCGCCGGCCAGCCGGTGCCACAGCGCTGTCGCGTCGGCGAGCCGGCGCGAGAAGCGGCCGATGTCCGGTGCGACGGCCTGGATCAGCCGCGTCAGCACGGTGGTCGCGCTCAGCGGTTCGCCGGCCAGTCCCTCCAGGTCGAGGAAGTGCCGTCCGTCGGGGAACAGGCCCGCCAGTTCCGCCGCGGCCCGTACCGCCAGGGAGGTCTTGCCGATGCCGGGCAGGCCGCTGAGCAGCAGCACGGGGCTGGGCGCCGTGGCCTTCGCCGCCGCTGCCCGGTCATGGATCCACGCCAGCTCGGCGTCCCGGCCGGTGAAGTCGGCGACCGCACGCGGCAACGGCAGCACGTCGCGCGACGTCGTCGTCCCGGCGCCGCGTCCGGCCCGCGCCGCGGCCACGAGTGCGTCACGGCCGGCGTCATCGACACCGAGGGCGTCGGCGAGCGCTTCGACGGTGCTGACGCGCGGTCTCCGGCTGATGCCGCGTTCCATGTCGCTGATGGCACGATCGCTGACACCGGCTGCCTCGGCGAGCTGCTCCAGCGTCAGGTCCGCCATCGTGCGCAGTCGCCGCAGCAGCGACCCGAACTGTTCACCGTCCACGGTGAGTGCCTTCCGCCAAAACTGCGTGTCTTCTTCGTGGTGCGACCGAGGCCGATCAAGTGAAATGAAGGCTACGGCGGGGAGCGTTGTCTTCCCTGCTGACGGCGGCCATGACGGCTGTCACACCGCGCGCGTCCGGTAGTGTGCGCGCAGCGTTTTCCGGGGGAACGGCATTGCATCCAGCTCAGCCACTGCGGCGATCAAGCGGGGATGCGACAGCCGGCGCATCGACTCCCGTCACCGGCGTGGCATCGCTGCACGGTCGTGCCGAGGTCGTGTCCGGCGTCGGGAGGCTGCTGGCGGACGCCCGCGGCGGTCGCGGCGGTGCGATGGTCGTCTGCGGCGGCGCCGGCATCGGCAAGACCGCCGTCCTCCAGCGAGCCGTGCAGGCGCACGGCCAGCGGATGCGGGTGCTCGCCACCTCCGGCAACCCGGTGGAAGGACATCTGGACGGCGCCGCGCTGCACCTGATGCTGCAATCGGTTGCCGAGGAGCTGGACCGCCTGCCCGCCGCCTCGGCCGGAGCGCTGCGCCGGTTGACCGGGCTGGAGCCGCCGCGAGCGGATCCCCCGGCGCTGATCGCCGATGCGATGCGTGCGCTGCTGGCCGATCTCGCCCGCGACACGCCCGTGGTCTGCGTCGCCGACGACTGGCAGTGGCTGGACGAGCTGAGCGCTTCGGTGCTGTCCGTCCTGAGCGAAAGGCTCGACGACCTGCCCGTCGCGCTGCTCGTGGCGACCCGCGGCACGGGCGGGCAGAGCCCTCTCCAGGCGCTACCGCACCTGCGGCTCGCTGGACTCGACGACGAGGCGGCACGCCACCTGATCGATGAGCTGTCGCCGGTGCGCGTGGATCCGGCGGTCGTGGACCGCATGGTCGCCGAGTCCGCCGGGGTGCCGGCGCTGCTGTCGGACGAGATCGACCCGGCGCCGCCGGGCCTGGCCTGGGTGGCGGGTTTCGGTTATCCGCGCTCACCGGCCCCGGCCGCGCTGCCCGCGTCACTCGGTCGAGCGCTGGACGGTCTGCCCCCGTCGTCGCGACTGCTGATCGCCGTGGCCACGGCGGACCCCACCGGTGACCCGGCGGTGTTCCGGCGCGCGGCCGGACTGCTCGGTCTCGGCGACGGCGACATCGCCGGCCTCGGCCTGCGGGGCTTGCTGACGATCCGCGACCGGGTGTGTTTCCCGGACTCCGGCGTACGGCGACGCCTCTACGCGGCAGTGTCGCTGTCCGAGAGGCGGGAGGCCCATCGGGTTCTCGCGGCCGCCTACGACCGGCCCGCCGATCGGGACCGCCGGGCCTGGCACCGGGCGCTGGCGCAGGAAGCTCCCCTGGACACACTCGCGGGTGAGATCGTCGCGGCCCTCGACACGGCGCGCGGCCGTGGCGGCCATCCGGCCGTGGCGGCCCTTCTGGTGCATGCGGCCCGGTTGTCGACCGGCGTGCGCGACCGCAATCAGCGTCTGTTGCAGGCCGCTGACGCGCGCCGGGCCGCCGGTGACTTCGCCGGGGCGGCCGAGCTCGTCGACGTGGTACGGCACCACGCTTCCGACAAGCAGCTCCGGCTGGTCGCCGCCGCGGTGGGGGCACGTGTCGCCTTCGAACAGCGCCGCGATCTCGACAGCGCACGGGCACTGCTCGCCGCGGCCACCGGCGCCGCCGAGGCCGGATTGCCGGGTGCGGGCGTCGTGCTGCGCGACGCGCGCGCCGCGCTGAGCAGCCTGGGCCGGCCGGGCACGGTCGCCACGCCGTCGACGAAATTCGGCCGTCTGACCGGCCACACCCCGTCGCTGTCCGGCTTCGCTGCCTGCTGGGGGCCCTGGCACGCGTACGGGTCGTGGCCCAGCAGCGACAGGCCGGATCCCTCGGACAGGGGTCAGTCCGTCGAGCATGCCGAGCAGCGGCTGCGAGCGGCCCGGGATGCCGGGGACCTGGCCGGGATGCCCGACGCCATCGCCTGCCGGGCCGTCGGCCACCTGTTACGCGGTGAATTCGACGCCCTCGACCGGCTCGCCGCGGAGGGCGAGCGGATCGCCGTCCTGCTCGGCATGCCCGCGCCGGCACACCTGCGCCTGATCGCGGCGGCGTGGCACGGTGACGAGCTCAAAGTTCGCAGGCTGACCAACACGGTACGGGTGTCGGCCCGGGCTCGCGGTGACGAGCGGCTGCTGGCCGTCGCGGCCTACGCCCAAGCGGTGCTTCTGAACGCGGGCGGCCGCTACGCCGAGGCGCTGTCCGCCTGCCAGGAGACGGATCCGGCCGCCGGCGGTCTCGCGCTGTGGCTGCCGCTGGAGCTGGCCGAGGCCGCCGTCCGCGCCGACCGGCTGGACCAGGCGAAAGCCGCCGTCGCCCGGCTCGTCGCGAGCGGCTCCCGTGCCGAGACCGCGGTCGGCCGCGGTTCGATCGCGCTGGGCCGTGCGCTGATCAGCGGCGAAGCCGAGGCCGACGAGCAGTACCGCGCCGCCATCGCCGAGCTGTCCGGCGGCCATGGCGTCGCGCTGCTGGCCCGCGCTCACCTGCTGTACGGCGAATGGCTGCGCCGGGAGGGCCGCAAGGGCGAGGCCCGCACCCACCTCACGACCGCTGAGACCAGCCTGGCCCGCCTCGGAGCCACGACGTTCGCCGCGCGGGCACGCCGGGAGTACTCAGCGACCGGGCGGCGCCCCCGCGCCCGGCGTCCGGACGCGACCGGGACGCTGACCGCGCAGGAGGCGATCGTCGCGGAACTGGTCGCTTCCGGCGCGACGAACCGGGAGATCGCCGAGATGCTGTTCCTGAGCCTGCGGACGGTGGAAGCTCACATGCGGGCCATCTTCGCGAAGCTGGCAATCACCTCGCGCCGGCAGCTGGTCAGCCGCAAGCCCCCAGCCGAGGCCGCGACACCGTCCGCAGTACCGCCCGCTGGGTGAAGGGATCGCCGCGTCTGCGTCCGGGCGGCCTCGCCGAGCCCATGCCGCGTCACGATCGGTGACTGTCCACGGGGAGCGTTACGGGGTGTGCGGCATTCTGCGGGGCCTCCCACGTCCGCGGCTTTCCGGAAAGCGCCGGCTTTACCCCGGATGCCGGCACGCCAGGTGACGATCCGGAAGTCGGGCGGCCGCGAGGCGCCACATCACCTCGAAGTAGCCGCTCACCAGCGCTGACCCCAAGATCTACTATGCTAGTGGCATTGCGGCCTTCCGAGCCGTAGCCGAGCACGGCTACCCCAGCTTGATCACATGCCTGAGCTACGGCTGGGCCTTCCGAGCCGTAGCGGAACACGGTTATCTCGGCGTGATCACAGGCCTGAGCTACGGCTCGGCCTTCCGAGCCGTAGCGGAACACGGTTATCCCGGCGTGATCACAGGCCTGAGCTACGGCTCGGCCTTCCGAGCCGTAGCGGAACACGGTTATCCCGGCGTGATCACAGGCCTGAGCTACGGCTCGCCAAGCCCCAATGCCACTTGGCTTAACGTGACCATGGGTGCGAGCTCCGCAGGCCCGCGAGATCCGGGCCTGCGGGGGTGATAGGTCGCCGGGGTGGGGTCCAGTCGTGCAGCCGGGTCGTCCCGCTGTCGCGAGGGTCGCCGCTGAGGCGGGTCGACCGGTTCGCCTAGCCTGCCCGGTTCGCCTAGCCTGCCCGGTTCGCCTGGCCTGCCCGGTTCGCCTGGTCATCTGGTTCGCCAGGTCACCCGGAGCGCCCGGTCGCCCGCAGCTCGCCCGCTGAGTGAAGGAATCGCCGGTTCTGCGTCCGGGCGGCTCATCGAGCCCATGCCGCGTCACGATCGGTGACTGTCCAGAGGGAGCGTTACGGGGTGTGCGGCATTCTGCGGGGCCTCCCACGTCCGCGGCTTTCCGGAAAGCGCCGGCTTTGCCCGAGATGCCGGCACGCCAGGTGACGATCCGGAGGGGTAGTCGAGCGGCTGCGAGGGGCGGCCACATCACCCGGGCTGCCACGCCGCCAGAACCATAGGTAGAGATCACCGATGCGTGGCCACGGTCGTGCCGACACCCTGGTTCAGCAAGAAGAACTGTTCAGGGGGAGGCATCCTGCGGCGCTGCGCGACCGCGGGGCGCCGGAAAGTTCGACGTGGCTGATGGTGAACATGACAGACGCGGGTAGTCCCGTGCGGCAACAGTGGCAGCAGCGGCACGACGGCCGCGACGCGGCCCGGCGAAGCGATGCCGCCTATCGCGAGTACGTGTCGGCGCGCATGGACGGCTGGCGGCGCACCGCGTACCTGCTGTGCCGGGACTGGCACCTGGCCGACGATCTCGTGGCCACCCTGCTGCTCAAGGTGTTCCAGCACTGGGCCACCATCGCGGCCGTGGAGAAGCCGGACTCGTACGTGCGCCGCATCCTCCTGCGCACGGCGCTCGACGAGCGGCGCCGGGCCTGGCAGCGCGAGCTGCCGGTGGGGATCGTGCCCGAGCGGGCCGCCGCCGTCACCGGCACGGATCTCGTCGCGGACCGGCAGACGCTGGTCGCTCTGGTGGCCGCACTGCCGCCGAAGCGGCAGCGCATGATCGCCCTGCGCTATCTCTGCGACCTGTCGGTCGAGGACACTGCCGCGTGGCTGGGCTGCTCGGTGGGCAACGTGAAGAGTCAGACGTCACGGGCCTTGGACACGTTGCGATCCGGCCTGCGCGAGCAGGCGCACTGACCGGGTCGGCGACCGCCCCCGGGCGATCCGGGAGCGGGCCGCCCGGCTGCGACGAGACAGCCGGGCGGCCCCGTGGCTCAGAAGTACGAACGCAGGGTCCCCTGCCGCCGGACGTCCGCGGTGACGCAGTGGAAGCATCCGCCGAAGCGCATCACGTTGCGGAACGGCACCGGCACCGGTTCCATGTCCCAGTCGGCGAACAGATCGATCAGCGGCTGTTCGCCGGCCTCGACCACGACGCGCCGCTCGTCCAGCATGAACACGTTCATGCTGACCCAGGCACTGGACATGTACAGCTCATGGTCTTTCGGCAGGGCCGGATCCGGGGCGTACCGGATGTCCCAGGAGTCGAACATGGCCGGCGCCGACTTCACCCGGTTCGGGTTGAGCAGCAGCTTGCCGGGCGCCAGTGGCATGAACGACGCGTCGATGTGCATCGGCGACGGATCGGTCACGTCGATGACGTGCACGGTGTACTCCTCGCCGATGTGCCGGGCCACCCAGTCGATGCCGAGCTGGTTGGTGACGTGGCTGCGCTGGGCGAAGATGTCGGTGCCGCAGCGGATGAAGTCGGCGGCGTCGAACGTCGGCTCGAACTCGGTCGTCAGGTACCGGCCCGACTCGTACGGCCGCTCGGTGTCGTACCCGGCGTCGTAGATGTCGTCGGTGAGCTGCGGCTTGGGCGCGCTGATCCACCGGGCGCCCCGGCGGAAGTAGTCGGTGAGCAGGCCGCGGTACGCGTCGATCTCGAAATACCGGGACCGCCAGGCCATCGGCGCCTCGATGATGGTGTCGCCGACGACGAGCAGCAGGTCGCGCGGCATCGCGCTGTACAGGCCGCCCGGGCTGCGCCAGTTCGGGGTGGCGAACGGCCGCCGATGGTCGACGGCGTCGGGCCGGACCACCCGCACACCGAGCCCGGTGAGGGTGTTCGCGAAGCCCTCCAGCTCGGCGACGGCGGCCGCGGCGTGCTCGGCGGGCCAGGGCCGGCCCGCCGAGTTGCGGAACAGCTGTTCGGAGCGGGCCGGCATGGTGGCCTCGACGGCCACATCCCATTCCGGTACGGCGGCGCCGTCCATCACACCGACGATGACCTCTTCGAGTGGGTCCCACTCGTTGTAGGAGCTCACCGCGGGTGTGGTGAGGTTGTTCTCGGACACGGTTCTCCTCTGTGGAGGGATGGGAACAGTTGCGGGAAAGCGTCAGACGGCGGTCAGGCGAGCGTCGGCCTGCCGTTGCAGGTCGTCACGGCCGAGGATTTCGGCGTCCGGGACGGCGTCGGGCAGCGCGTCCTCGAGCAGCCGCAGCCGCGGGTTGTACCAGCCACGCAGCGTCCAGCCGATCAGCAGCAGGCCGCTGACCACGATCACCAGGGCCAGGCCACGGCCGGGGCCGGTGCCGAGGAGCGCGCCGGCCGTGCCGGCCAGCGCGGCGTCCGGTTGCAGCGCGTCGCGGAACAGCCGGTCGGCCAGGGGGCCGACCAGCACGTACCCGATCGGCATGGTCAGGTTCATCGCGGTGATGAAGATGGCCAGCACCCGGCCCTGCAACTCCAGGCCGACCTTGGTCTGGACCAGGGCGATCCAATGGCCGTTGATCAGCGATTCGGTGGCCGACAGGCCGAACATGCCGACCACCATCAGCCACGGCCGGCTGCTCAGGCCGATGGCAGTCAGGGCGAGGCTGCTGACACCCATGAAGACGATCATTCCGGTGGCGCGGCGCCGGGTGCCGCCCCACACGCTCATCACCAGCCCGCCGACCAGAGCGCCGAGGCCGCCCGCGGTGAGCACCAGGCCGAGCGTGGCGACGTCGTGCTCGATCAGAATCATGGGGGTGATCAGCGCGAAGCCGATCGTGTAGATGAGGTGGTCGACGACGAAGAACCGCAACGCGGCGGTCAGGCCGGGTCGCCGCGCCACGTACCGCCAGCCGTTGCGGATCTGCTGGGTGACGGTCTCCTCCCGGCGGCGGAACAGCCGGTCGGGGAACCGGACCATCAGCAGGGTGACCGCGGCGACAGCGAACGTCGCGGCGTCCACGAGCAGCAGCTGCGGCGTGCTGAGCAGGCCGAGCAGACCGGCCACCAGCATCGGCGCGAACAGGGCGCCGGCGCCGACGCCGAGCTGGCCGATGCCGGTGGCGTGGCCGAGGAACGGCTTCGGCACCAGCTGCGCCATCGCCGCCAGATAGGCCGGCCGTTGGAAGGCGGTGGCCAGCGACGTCAGCGCGCACAGCAGGTAGACATGCCACATCCGCAGCTCGCCGCCGCTCATCAGGGCGATCAACGCGATGGTGGCGAGGCCTGCCGCGCCGTCGGAGGCGAGCATCACCAGCCGCCGGTCATAGCGGTCGGCGACCGCGCCGGCGACCGGACCGGCGAGGATCCCGGGCAGCAGGGCGACCGCGGTGACGAACGCGAAGTCGGTGATCCGCCCGGTCTGCTGGTACACCCACAGGCTGAGCACCAGCTGGCTGAGGCTGCTGCCGACCATCGACACGAACTGGCCGGTCGCGACCACGGCGAACCGTCCGAGACTGGGCTGTGGCGCCTCGGGATCCGCCGCGGGTGCGGGGTCCGGCGCCGCGGCCGGCGCCGGATCGGTTCCGCCGGCCCACCGCACGATGCGCCGCGCCAGCTCGGCGGCCTGGTGCTTGAGGAAGAAATGCCCGGCTTTCGGCAGCACGGCCAGGCTCACGTCCGGGCCGAAGTGCTCCCACTCGTGGAAGCGTTCCTGGTACAGCTCGGTGACCCGGTCGCGCTCACCGACCACGCTCAGGATCGGGATCGGCAACCGCTGCGGGTCAAGGCGCAGCGTACGGGTGAAGTACTCCTCGGTGTCGCGGACATCGTGCCGTACCGCGCGCAGCACATGAGCTTGCTCATGTTCGTCGATGACCTCGGTGAAGCCGCCGCGGGCGCGCAGGAACTCGAGGTATTCCCGGTCCGAGACGAGGCGGTTGACCGGAAGCCGGCGGTACGCCCAGTCGAACAGCTTGCCGGGCAGCCGCGCCACCGGGAACCCGGCGCCGATCACCAGGCCGGCGACGTCGCGACCGGACTCGTGCAGCCGGCGGGCGAGCTCGACGGCGATGGCCGAGCCGTGGCAGTGGCCGTAGACGTACAGCGGGCCCGGGATGCCGGCGAGCTCGTCGAGACAGCGGCTGACGATCTCGGCTCCGGGCAGCAGTGGCTCGTCCGGGCGGCTCCAGTCGTGACCCGGGCTCTGCAACGCGTACAGCGCCCAGTCGCCGGGCAGCGCCGACGCCAGCGGTTCGAAGGCGATCGCGCCGCCACCGGAGTAGGGCACGCACACCAGGGTCGCCGTCGTGGCGGGCCGGTGCGGGGTGAGCCGGTGCAGCAGCCGGTCCGGCTCCGGTTCCGCGGCCGGAGCGGCGAGGTGCTCGGCGAGCCGCCGCACTGTCGAACAGCGGTAGAGATCGAGCAGCGCCACCCGTACGCCGGTGACCGGCTCGATCGCCCGGACCAGCCGCAGGGCGGTGAACGAGTCCCCGCCGAGGGCGAAGAAGTCGTCGTCGAGACCGACCGCGTCCACGCCCAGCTCCGCGGCCCACACCGTGGCGAGCCGGCGTTGCAGGTCGGTGCCGGCCTCGCCGCCGGCCGCCGGTGCGGCGCTCTCCGGCGGTGGCGGCAGGGCGGCACGGTCCAGCTTGCCGTTCGGTGACACCGGCAGGGCCGGAAGCGTGACCAGCGCCGCCGGCACGGCGTAGTGCGGCAACGTGTCGTGCAGCAGCCGCCGCAGCGGCTCGGTTTCGAGGTGGCCGTCCGGCACCACATATCCGACGAGCCGGGCGGTGTGCACCGCGACGGCGGCGGCACGTACGCCGGGCAGCGCGGTCAGGGCCGCTTCCACCTCGCCCGTCTCGATGCGGTGACCGTTGATCTTCACCTGGTCGTCGCTGCGGCCGAGGAACTCCAGGACACCGTCGTAGCGGCGACGGGCATGGTCGCCGGTGCGGTACATCCGGGCGTGCGGATGCCCGGCGAACGGATCGGGGTGGAACCGCTGGGCGGTCAGCTCCGGACGGCCGTGGTAGCCGGCGGCCACACCGGGCCCGCCGATCCACAGCTCACCGATCACACCGTGCGGCACGGGCTCGCCGTGCTCGTCGAGCACGTACAGCCGGTTGCCCGGGTACGGGTGTCCGATCGGCAGTGGCGCCGACGGCGGCAGGTCGTCGGCGGGGCCGTCGAAGTAGGCGTTGTCGACGGTCGCCTCGGTGACGCCGTAGGAGTTCACCACCCGCGCCTGCGGGCCGAGCAGCGCTCCGGCCCGCCGGTACTCGTGCACGTACCAGCGGTCCGCCCCGCCGGCGAGCAGCCGCAGCCGGGGCAGTGTGACGCCGGTGGACTCGGCGTGCTCGATCAGCCGGCGCAGCACGGCCGGCACCAGTTCGGCGACCGTGACGTGCTGCTCGTCGAGCAGCGCGTGCAGGGCGGCCGGGTCCAGCAGGGTCTCGCGGGGGCAGACGACCAGGTGGGCGCCGGTCGACAGGGCCCGGACCGTCTCACCGACGAACACGTCGAAGGAGAAGCTGGCCGCCTGCAGGTGGACGTCGGCGCCGGTCAGGTCGTACGCGGTGCGCCACATCGCCGCTGCCGCCCGCAGGTTGCCGTGGGTCACCACGACGCCCTTGGGCTGCCCCGTCGTCCCGGACGTGTAGAGCACGTACGCCGGTCGGGCGTCATCGACGCCGCCGCCGGTGGACGGCGCTGAGCCGGGCGCCGGCGGCAGGCTCGTGCAATCCAGTGTCGCTGCGCCGGCCGGCAGGGCGGGCGTCCCCGCGCCGGTGAGCACGACGGCGGCGCCGCTGTCCTCGACCATGTAGCGCAGCCGGCCGGCCGGGTAGTCGGGGTCGAGCGGCACGAAGGCCGCGCCCGCGTGCCACACGCCGAGGACGGCCGCGATCACCAGCGGCCCGCGGGGCAGGCAGATACCGACCCGGTCGCCGGCGCCGACGCCGGCCGCCGTCAGCGCCGACGCGATCCGGGCAGCCGCGTCGTCCAACCGCCCGTAGGTCCAGGTCTCGGTCCCGCACCTCACCGCGGGAGCAGACGGCGTCAGGCCGGCCCGGTCCCGGACGGCGTGGTGCACGGGCGGCTCCGGGGCCGGCCCGGGTTCCGGTGCCGCGAGCAGGTCGCGGCGCTGCCGATCGGGCAGGACGGCGAGCCGGTCCACCCCCGCGTCCGGGTCGGCCACCGCGGCCTGCAACAGCCGCACCAGCTGGTCGAGCAGTCGTTCGATGCTGATCTTCTCGAACAGCTCCGTGGCGTACTCGGCGGTCAGTTCGGGTGTCTCGCGGACCAGGTCGACGGTGATCGTCAGGTCCAGCTTGGTCATGCCCGCGTGGGTGTCGCCGACGTGGGCGACCGTCACCGCCCCTCGGGTGGCTCGCGCGGGCGGGGTGTTCTGGACGATCAGCATGGTCTGCGTCAGCGGGCTGCGGTCGGCGCGCGGAGACACCCCCGCCGCCCGGATTATCTCGGTCAGGGCCAGTCCGTCGTGGCTCAGCGCCTCGCGAGCGGCCACGGTCGCGCGCTGGAGCACCGTGCGGAAGGATGGCTCTCCCGACAGATCCGTGCGCATCGGCAGGACCGTGATGAAGGCGCCGACGGTCGACTCCCGCTCCGGGTCGGTGCGGTGCGCCACCGGGGTGAGCACGGTGATGTCGCTGTGCCCGGTCTGCCGCCGGATCAGGGTCTGCACGGCGGCCAGCACCACCGCGTACGGGGTGCTCGCCGCCTCGGCCGCCAGCTCCCGCACGCCGGTGAGCAACTCGGCCGGCAGCGGCCGGGCCAGTTTGACGCCCGCGAAGGACCGCATCGCCGGCCGCGCCCGGTCGGCGGGCAGCTCCACGCCGGTGTCCAGGCCACCGAGCCGCTCGGCCCAATGCGCGCGCAGCCGGTCGCGTTCGGCGGACTGTGCCAGGATCTGCTCGGCGTGCAGATGCCCGGTGTAGCTCGCCGGAACCGGCGGGTCCTCCCCGGCGAGCAGCGCGGCGAGGTCGTCGGCCACCACCGCCGCCGACCAGCCGTCGAAGACGGCGTGGTGAACGGCCAGCACGAGTTCCCACTCCCCGGCGCCCAGCCCCAGCACGGTGGCCGCCAGCACCGGCCCGCGGGACAGGTCGAAGACGGTGCGGCCCCGCTCGGCACGCAACCGCTGAGCCTCCGCCTCCCGGTCCGGGACGGTGAGCGCGGTCAGGTCCCGTACCTCGACCGGCACGGTGGGGGTGTCCCCGACGACCAGCACCGGCCCGGTGTCGCCCTCGCGGATCACCGCGCGCAGGGCGTCGTGCCGGTCCGGCAGCCGCCGCACGGCCGCCACGATCGCGTCCGAGCCGGTAGCCCCGCTGATCCGGTACCGGATGCCGAGAGTGTTCATCGCGGTGCCGGGCAGAAGCTGCTCGCCGAGCCACGCGTCGCGCTGGAAGTCGGTCAGGGCCGGCGGCCCGGCCGGTTCCGGCGCCGGTCCGGCGTCGTGCGGCGCCCGCTGCGGGCCGGCGGATACCAGGCCGGACAGGCCGGCGACAGTGGGATGCGCGTACAGGTCGGCGAGGGTGACGAGGGCGCCGAACCGGCGCTGTATCCGGGTCAGGACCTGGACCGCGGCCAGCGAGTGCAACCCGAGATCGGGCAGCACGTCGTCCGGGCCGGGACGGTGCCCGAGGATCCCGGCGACGATCTCGGCCACCGCCTCCTCGGCCGGTGAGGCATAACCGGTGGCGGAGGCGGCTCGCGGCGCCGCGAGCGCGGTCAGCGCCGCGATGTCGATCTTGTCGCGCCCGGTACGGGGAAAGCCCGTGACCGGTACGAGCGTCGTCGGCACCGCGTGCCGGGGCAGTGTCGCCGCGGCGTGGTCGCGCACGCCGGCCAGGTCCGCGGTGACGTCGTCGACCAGCAGGAACGCGAGCAGGATCTGCCGCCCGTCGTCGTGGTGCACCACCGCGTCACGCACGGCCGGGTGCCCGATCAGCGCGCGTTCCACCTCGGCCGGCTCGACGCGGAAGCCCCGCACCTTGATCTGCCGGTCGATGCGGCCGAGATAGACCAGCCGGCCGTCGCCGAGCTCCCGGACCCGGTCGCCGGTGCGGTAATAGCGCACGCCGTCGCCGAGGGTGCGGAACCGCTCCGCGGTCAGCTGCTCCTGGCCGACGTAGCCGATGGCCACCGTGGGCCCGCCGATGAACAGCTCGCCCGCCTCACCGGGCGCGACCGTGGCGCCGCCGGCGTCGAGGATCCGGGTGAGCACGCCCGGCAGCGGCCGGCCGATCACCGACTGTCCCGGGACCTCCGGTTCGGCGTCCGGTCCGGCCAGCTCGTCCCAGGTGCAGACGATCGTCGTCTCCGTCGGCCCGTAGGCGTTGACGACGCGGATCCGGGCCGCCTGCGGCAGCGCTCGCCACGCGGCCACCCGCTCCGGCCGGACGGCCTCGCCGCCCATGGTGACCAGCCGCAACGTCGGTGGCAGCGCGATCGCGTCGCTCGCCAGCGCGTCCACCATCTCGTGCCAGTACGCGGTGGGCAGGTGCAGCACGGTGAGCCGCAGAGCGGCGCACCGCTCCAGGAACCCGGCCACCGAGGAGATCATGGCGTCGTCGCGGATCACCACCGTGGCGCCGGCGGTCAGCGGGGGCAGGATCTCCTCGATGCTCGCGTCGAAGGCGATCGAGACGAACTGCAGGACCCGGTCGTCCGGGGTGTACCGGTAGCCCGCCGCGTCGACCCGGCAGAAGTGACGCAGGGAGTCGCGGGACACCGCTACGCCCTTGGGCCGGCCGGAGGTGCCCGACGTGTGGATGACGTAGGCGGTGTCCCGGCCGGTCGCCGTCGCCGGCGGCGCGACCGCCGAGCCGGCGCCCGTGGCCGGCGGCGGCAGGCAGGTCAGCCCGACAGCGGCGAACGGCGCCTCCCGGCCGGCGGCCACCACCACGGTGGTGACGCCCGTGCCGTCGGCGGTCCGGCGCAGCCGGTCGGCCGGATCGGCCGGGTCGAGCGGGACGAAGGCAGCGTCGGCGAGCAGGATGCCCAGCATGGCGAGCACGGTTCCGGCGCCGCGTTCGGCGGCCAGGCCGACCACGTCGCCGCGGCCGATGCCGTTGTCTCGCAGCTGTGCGGCCAGGGTGCGGGCCCGGGCGTACAGCTCGGCGTAGGTCAGGACGTCGTCACCGTCGACGACCGCGGGATGGCCGGGACGGACGGTGACGTGGTGAACGAGTGAGGACAGCAGGGTGCTCGGCGCGCCGGGTACGGCAGCGGCGATCTCGGGTGCAGACATGAACCGGGTCTCGGTAGGCGACGGTGCGGCAGGAACTATGGAGGCCGCCGATGAACACCCGTCATCCCGTCGATGGCGTGATCGTGCACTTTGGACTCGCCGATCCCGGTGTTCGTGATCATTGATGGAACACTTCGGGGCCGGTGCAACCCCCGGCCCGATGCGACCCTCTGGAGCCCGCGGGCACGCCGCCGATTCCGACCGGTGGGGCTGAGCATCGCCGCGGTGGCTCTGCCCATGGTGGCCGTCACCATGCTTGACGCGAGCGCGGAGCAGGTGAGCCTCCTGGCCGCCGCGGTCTGGCTGCCGGCGCTACTGGTCGGCCTGCCCGCCGCGGTCGCGGCCGACAGGCTCCCCGCGCGAACGTCAGCGTTCCGGAGATGACGGGCAGCTCGTCAGCCTGGGTGCGTGACTCCCAGGAAAACCGCGTCCTACCTCGGCGGCCCGCCACGAAGCAGGCTGGTTCTCGTCAGCGGCAACGATCCGCCAGCAAGACGATCCGCCAGCAAGACGATCCGCCAGCAAGACGATCCGCCAGCAAGACGATCCGCCAGCAACGACGAGAAAGGCTTTGTCACATGGCTACCTGGTTTGTCACCGGCGCTTCCCGGGGCATCGGCGCGGAGATCGCGCGTGCCGCCCTCGCGGCCGGCAACGATGTCGTGGTCGCCGTCCGGGATCCGCGGCGGATTCCCGCGGATCTCCAGCAGTCCCCGGGTGTTCTGCCGGTGGCCCTGGACGTCACCGACAGCGCCGGCATCCCGCGGGCCGTCGATGCCGCGCTCGACCGGTTCGGCAGTATCGACGTGCTGGTCAACAACGCCGGGCGGGGCCTGCTCGGCGCCCTGGAGGAGATCACCGACGCCGAGGCCCGGTCGCTGTTCGACCTCAACGTCTTCGGTCTGATCAACGTCACCCGGGCCGTGCTGCCGGTGATGCGCAAGCAGGGCTCCGGCAAGCTGGTGCACATCGGCTCGCGGTCGGGCTTCGAGGGAGAGCCCGGGGTCAGCCTCTACAGCGCCTCGAAGTTCGCGGTGGCCGGCGTCAGCGAGGCCCTGTCGGTGGAGCTGGCCCCGTTCGGGATCCAGTCGATGGTGGTGGAGCCGGGCGTGTTCCGCACCGACTTCCTCGACACCAGCTCGCTGTCGGTGGCGGCGAACCGCCTGCCCGAGTACGACGGCACCCCGGCGCACGTGACGCTGGACTGGATCGGCGAGGCCAACCACGCGCAGCTGGGCGACCCGGTCAAGGGTGCCGCGCTGATCGTGGAGGTCGCCACCGGCGACACGCTGCCGAAGCACCTCTACCTCGGCCGGGACACCTTGGAACGGCTCCAGGTCAAGATCGATCAGATCCGCGCCGACGTCGAGCCGTGGCGGGAGAAGTCCGCGGCGACCGCGCACGACGACGCTGCCTGACGGCAGCCGGCCTTTCGCCACCCCGGTACGGTCACGGCCGTGCCGGGGCAGCGGCATTTCCGGGTACGGGCACAGCCGCCCGCAGACGCTCGAACGCCACAGCCGTGGGGCTCGCCGGCTCGGCCTGGTAGACCACGAGCTGCTGATGCGGCGCGCCGTTGACAGTGAACGCCGAGAACGCGATGTGCAGGTCGCCCACCTGCGGGTGCCGCAGGTGTTTGCCCTCCTGCGACTTGCCTTTGACCTCGTGCAGCCGCCAGAGCCGGGCGAAGTCGTCGCTGGCCCGCGACAGCTCCTCGACGACCGCGGCGATCCGCGGCGAGTCGGGGTCGAAGCCGTAAGCAGCTCTGATCTCGGCGACACAGCTGTGCGCCGCCCGGTCCCACTCCTGGTAGAAGTCCCGCCCGGCCGGGTCGGCGAACACCATCCGGGCCAGGTTGTCGAACCGGGTGAAGCCGCTGTGCAGGGCCGTCGCCATGGCGTTGGCGGCCAGCACGTCGAGGGCGGGGCCGACGACGAAGGCGGGCGTGTTCGCCCAGCCGTCCATCAGTTGCAGGAGCTGTGCGCTGACCGTGTCGGCACGATGGTGCCGGGGCCGCTGCGTGTCGTCGAGGCACAGCCGGTGCAGGTGGTCGGTGGCTTCGGCGTCCAGGCGCAGCGCCAGCGCCACGGCGGTGACGACCTGGGGTGACGGGCGAGTCTCCCGGCCCTGCTCCAGGCGGATGTAATAGTCGGAGCTGACGCCGGCCAGCAACGCCACCTCCTCCCGGCGCAGTCCCGGGACCCGGCGGCGCCCGTACTCGGGCAGTCCGACGTCGTGGGGTTTGAGGGCCTCCCGGCGGGCTCGCAGGAAGTCGCCCAGCGGCGTCTCGTGGCTCATGATCCGAAGAGTAGTTCGCGCCCGGCGGCGGGTGCATGTGACGTGAGCCGGCCCGGCGGCGCCCCGTGCGGAGGGCGCGGCCGGACCGGCTCGTGATCGTTTCCTCGGCGCGCTGCTCAGGCCGCGGCGCGCAGGATGTGCTCGCGGGAGGCGGCCACCTCGTCGCGCAGCGCCGCCAGATCCACGTCGAGCAGCCGCCCGCCCCACTTACGGACCTGACCGGCGATGAACACGGTGTCGATGTTGCGGGCGTCGGCGCCGAGGACCACGGTGCCGACCGCGTCGTTGAGCGGCATGGTGTTGACGTCCTGAGCGCCGATGACCAGCAGATCGGCCTGTTTGCCCGGGGTCAGGGACCCGGTCACGTCACCGAGCCCGTTGGTGCGGGCGCCCTGCAGCGTGGCGAAGTCCAGCACGTCGGACGTGCTGATCCGCCGCGGCTCGGCGCCGGTGCCGTAGACGGCGTTGACCGCCCGCATCCGCTGGATGGCGTGCAGCGCGCGCATCTGCGTGAACATGTCGCTGGCCAGCGCGACCTCCACGTCGATGCTCAGGCCGGGCCGCACACCGGCGGCGAGGGCCTCGTCCACGGCGGGGATCGCGGTCTCCAGGCCGATCTGGGCGTCCGACGTGGGCGCCAGCGCGATGGTGGTGCCGGTGTCGCCGATCGCCCGCCAGGCGTCGGCCGTCAACCCGGTGGCGTGGATCAGGGTGACGTCCGGTCCGAGCAGTCCCTGCCGCTCCCAGCCCAGGATCGCCTGCGAGGACGGCGTCCCGAAGACGGCGTCGATGCTGACGCCGACGCCCAGCCGCCGGGCGGCCTCGGCCAGCTCCGGGCCGTACGCCAGGGCCGGGCCGGCGATCTCGTCGGTCGCCAGCGTGGCGAGGCGGAAGGTGAGCAGCTTGCTCTCGTACTGCTCGCGCAGCCGGGCCACGTCCGCCGGCCACTGCTTGTCCCAGTCACCGAAGTGCGGCGCCATGGCGGCGTGCACGCCCCGGATGCCGGTGTCCAGCAGGGCCCGCACCGCCTGGTCGGAGTGTTCGGCGGTCCGTGAGTTGTGGGAGAAGTCGAGCATCGTGGTGATGCCGCTGTCGATCGCGGTCAGCGCGGCCAGCCTGGTGCCGACGTACATGTCGTGCGGGCGGTAGGCGGGCGCGTATCCCATCAGGGTGCTCGTCACGTACCCGGCGAGGTCGTCGACGTCGGGCATGAGCCGGCGCAGCTGCGCCTCCCAGGCGTGGCGGTGGGTGTCGACGAAGCCCGGTGTCAGGATCGCGCCGGTCACGTCGATGACGATCGCGTCCTCGGCGTTGATGCCGGCGCCGACGGCGGCGATCGTGTCGCCTTCGATCAGGACGTCACCGGCCGGCAGCACACCGAGGGCGGCGTCCATGGTGACCACTGTGGCGCCGGTGAGCAGGATGCGGCGGTGCGGCTGGGCGGCGGTGGCCCGCAGCCGGGCGAGCTGGGCTTCGCGGTGAGAGTGGTCGGCGTACATGTCGGGGGTCCTTTGCGGTTCGCGGTGGATTGGTCAGCGGCGGGTGAAGCGGTAGCCGGCGTGGTGCAGTTCGCCGTCCTGGAAGGTGCCGAACGCCCAGAAGCCGAGGTCGTCGAGGTAGTCGATGCGGTCACCGGTGATCCAGTAGCGGCCCTGGTAGGCGCTGGCGCGGTCGCCGCGGGCCTCGTCGTAACGGCCGTCGGGCAGCAGCTCCTGCCGGACGAAGTCGTTCTCGTCGACCCACATGCCCCGGTACGGGGTGTCGGCGTCGGTGGGCAGGTCGTCCGGTGCCGCCGTCTCGTCCTTCTCCACCGGGCGTCCGTCCCAGACCGTGACCCGGCCGCCGCTGATCAGCAGGTCCAGGTGGCTCCCCCGGGCCGGGACCGGGCCCTGCGGAGTGTCCGGGGCGTCGTCGAGGCGCAGCACGGCGATGTCGGCGTCCGCGCCGGGCGTCAGCGTGGCGCCGGTGCCGCGGCCGGTGAAGTCCGGCGCGGACGGGAGCACCAGGGTTCCCGCGCAGTCGATGACGATCATGTTGTCGTCGCCCGCCGCGGTGAGCAGGCCGGGACCGACGCCGACGATGACCGAGCCGCCGATGAGCACATCGGCTCGCTCCCAGTCACCCATCAGCGGGTTGCCGGTGATCACCGTGCCGCCGGTCAGCAGCAGCGGACGGCCCGGCTGGTGGAGGATCTCGGTGCGGACCCAGTGGGGCCGGCGGTCCGGGTCGTGCCGGCGGTAGCTGGTCATCGCGGTGTTCCCTTCGAGCGTCGAGCGGCTTACGGCATCGAGCATCGCGACACCGGCAGGGGCTAACCAGGACGAGGCGTTCCTGGGTGTAACGCACCCACCCTCAGCACCGCGGAAGCCGGGCTCCGGCGCCTAACCTCAAGGGCGTGACATCGACCGAGGGCCGTGCGGCGGGCGAGCTTCTCCGGTCTCGCCGGGAACTCCTGACCCCGGACGCGGTCGGGCTACCGAGGGCCGGGCGGCGGCGGGTGCCCGGGTTGCGCCGGGACGAGGTGGCGATGCTGGCCGGGATCAGCCCCGGCTACTACGCGCGGCTGGAGCGGGGCGAGGCGGCCCGGCCCGCACCGCACGTGCTGGACGCCGTCGCGCACGCGCTGCGGCTGGACGAGCAGGCCACCGCGCAGTTGTACCGGTACGCCCGGCCGCGGGCGCGACCACGACGCCCGGCGGGCGCTGCCGAACCGGTCCACGCCGGCCTGCGGCGGCTGATCGAGCAGGTGGGTTCGCTGCCGGCGTTCGTTCTCGGCCGTACCCAGGATGTTCTGACCTGGAACGCCCTCGCTGCCGCGCTCTTCTCCGGCTTCAGCCGGCACGACAACATGGTGCGGATGCTGTTCCTGGATCCCGCGACGGACACCTTCTACCGCGACCCGGCGCGGGCCCGGCGCCGGGCGGTGGCCGACCTGCAGCGCGTCGCGGCGGAGGCGCCGCACGACCGGCGGGTGCGGGACCTGGTGGGAGAGCTCGCCGTGTGCCGCGCGTCGTTCCGGGCGCTGTGGGCGCGTACGGATCTCGCGGCCGTTCCGGTGGGCGGCATCGAGCAGATCCAGCACCGTGGCGTCGGCGCCCTGGAACTCCACCGCGAGGCGTTCACCGTCCGTGGGATGGCCGATCAGCAGCTGGTGATTCTTCATCCGGAGCCGGGTTCGGCGTCCGCCGACGCGCTCGTGCTGCTCCGGGCCATGGCCGGCGAGCCGGACCGGTGACCCGGGCGGGCCGCGGAACGTCACGGCGGCAGCGACGCCGGCACCCACTCGGCCCGCGCCGCAGCCGGCCGGGAGCGTCAGAAGACGGTCGACCAGTCGTCGCGGACGCTGACCACCGTCCACCCGTGACGGCCGGCCTCCTCCAGCGCCTTCTCCGCTCCACTGGTGTAGGCGAACTCGCGGTCCGCGTCGTCGTGCAGCACGAGCAGCCGCAGGAACGGCTTGCCGGCGTGCTGGCTGAAATGCAGCATCGGGATGTCGCCGTTGGAGTTCCCGGCGGCCAGCAGCGGGCGGCGGCCGACCCGGTTCCAGATCCGGACCGGCTTCTCCGGGCCGTCGTCCAGGTAGTCGAGCTCCGCCTTGTGGTAGATCGTGCCGCCGGCGGCGTCCTCGCGGTAGTCCAGCGCCACGCTGCTGCCGATGACCCGCTCCCGCGGGATGCCGTAGACCTCCTGGCTGATCGGCCGCATGAAGTCGCGGCCACCGCCGGAGGCGATGTAGTTGGCGAAGCCGTTGACCGTCAGGAAGTCGAGCAGCTCGACCATCGGCTGGTAGGCGCACCGGAGGTATCCGCGTCCCAGCGTCGGATGGTCGGTCTTCCGGAGGAACTCGTCGGACCGGGCTTCGAACTCCTGCACCGAGATGCCGTCGTACGCCGCGAGGATCCCGCCGGCGACGATCCGGACGTTGCTGTCGTCGCCGGCGTAGTGCTCGGTGAGCACGGCGCCCAGCCACTCGCTGTCGCGTTCGTACGCCGCCTTCCACGGCTGGCGGCCGCGCAGCGCGGGATCGGCCTCGGCCATCTCCACGAACCGCCGCAGGATGAAGTCCAGTTGGATCGGCAGTGGCTTCTCGCACCACAGTGTCCCGTCGTTGTCGAAGACCGCGACGCGCTCCTCGACCGGCACTTCGGCCGTAACCCGTTCGACGAAATCGAGGATCGCGGCCCGGGCGGGCCCGTCCTGCCAGCTGGGGAGTGGTGCCTGCGCCGTGCGGCTGTCATCAATGGTCACCCGCCGAGCATCGGCCACCGTACGCCGTCCGGCCTCACCCCGAGGAGGTGAACCTCCCGTCGCTGACTCACCCGCATGGGATGAGGCGGCGGGGGTGACGGCCATCGTTCACTCGGTGGGTGCCGGACACCAAACCAGCGGCGAAGGAGCGACCACGAATGCCCACCGAGCGTCCGAATATCTTGGTTATCTGGGGCGACGACATCGGGATCTCGAACCTGAGTTGTTACAGCGACGGCTTGATGGGCTACCAGACGCCGAACATCGATCGGATCGCCGAGGAAGGCGCTCGGTTCACCGACTACTACGGCGAGCAGAGCTGCACCGCCGGGCGGGCGGCCTTCATCTGCGGGCAGAACCCGATCCGTACCGGGCTGACCAAGGTGGGGATGCCGGGAGCGCCGGTCGGCCTGCAGGCCGAGGACCCGACCATCGCCACCGCGCTCAAGGCACACGGGTACGCGACCGGCCAGTTCGGCAAGAACCACCTCGGCGACCGGGACGAGCACCTGCCGACGATGCACGGCTTCGACGAGTTCTTCGGCAACCTGTACCACCTCAACGCCGAGGAGGAGCCGGAGCTCGCCGACTACCCCACGCCGGAGGAACTGCCCAACTTCCACAAGAGGTTCGGCCCGCGCGGGGTCATCCACTCGTGGGCGGACAAGGACGGCACCCAGCGCATCGAGGACACCGGCCCGCTCACCAAGAAGCGGATGGAGACCGTCGACGAGGAGTTCTTCAGCGCGGCGGCCGGATTCATCCGGGACAGAGCAGCCGCCGACGAACCGTTCTTCGTGTGGTTCAACAGCACCCACATGCACTTCCGTACGCACGTGAAGCCGGAGAGCCGTGGTCAGGCCGGCCGGTGGCAGTCCGAGTACCACGACGCGATGGTCGACCACGACAAGCTCGTCGGCGACCTGCTGAACCTGCTCGACGAGACCGGCATCGCCGAGAACACCATCGTGGTGTACTCCACCGACAACGGCCCGCACATGAACACCTGGCCGGACGGCGGGATGACCCCGTTCCGCGGGGAGAAGAACTCGAACTGGGAGGGCGCGTACCGGGTGCCCGCGGTGGTGCGGTGGCCGGGCCGGATCGCCCCCGGCACCGTGTTCAACGGGATCGTCAGCCACACCGACTGGTTCCCGACCCTGCTCGCCGCCGCCGGCGTGCCGGACATCGTCGACCAGCTGAAGACCGGCGCCGAGCTCAGCGGCACCCGCTACAAGGTCCACCTCGACGGCCACGACCAGACCGGTTACCTCACCGGCGAGGCCGAGGAGAGCCCGCGCCGGCACTTCTTCTACGTCTCCGACGACGGCGACCTGACGGCCGTACGATTCCACAACTGGAAGCTGGTCTTCCTGGAGCAGCGGGCCACCGGAACGCTGCGGGTGTGGGCCGAGCCGTTCACCGAACTGCGCGTTCCGAAGATCTTCAACCTGCGCACCGACCCGTACGAACGCGCCGACATCACCTCGAACACCTATTACGACTGGGTGCTCGACCACGCGTGGATCGTGGTGCCGATGCAGGCGTACGTGTTCAACATGCTGCAGAGTTTCGCCGAGTTCCCGCGGCGGCAGGAACCCGCCAGCTTCAACCTCGACAAGGTTCTGGCCAAACTCCAGGAAGGCATCGGGAGCGCGTGACCGAGTCAGCCCTCTCCCCGTCCACGAGGATCCCGCCGGCGGACGACATGATCTGGGTCCCCGGCGGGGCCTTCCGGATGGGATCCGACAAGCATTATCCGGAGGAGGCCCCGGCCCGGACCGTCGAGGTCGACGGGATCTGGATCAGCCGGACCACCGTGACGAACGCCGCCTTCGCCGCCTTCGTCGCGGAGACCGGCTACCGGACCGTCGCCGAGCGCCCGCTGGACCCGGCCGACTTCCCCGGCGCGCCGGCCGAGAACCTGGTGCCCGGGTCGATGGTCTTCGTCGGCGCCCCGGGCCCCGTCGACCTGCGGCACCTCAGCCAGTGGTGGGCGTGGACACCGGGCGCCTGCTGGCGGCGCCCGGAGGGACCGGCCAGCGATCTCCGCGGCCGTGCCGACCATCCCGTGGTGCACATCGCCTACGAGGACGCCGAGGCGTACGCGACCTGGGCCGGCCTCACGCTGCCCACCGAGGCGCAGTGGGAGCACGCGGCCCGCGGCGGCCTGGAGGCCGCCACCTTCACCTGGGGAGACGAACCCGAGCCGGCCGGCGAGCGCCGGGCGAACTACTGGCACGGCGACTTCCCCTGGCGTGCCGAGCGGGGCTACGGAACGACCATGCCGGTCGGCTCGTTCCCGCTGAACGGATACGGGCTGGCCGACATGGCCGGCAACGTCTGGGAGTGGACCCGGGACTGGTACGCCGAACGGCGCTGGACCGACATCTCACCGTGCTGCGCCCCCCGCGATCCCCGGGGCGGGCAGCGGGAGCAGAGCTACGACCCCGCGCAGCCGCAGGTCCGGATCCCGCGCAAGGTGATCAAGGGCGGATCGTTCCTCTGCGCGGACAGTTACTGCCTGCGCTACCGCCCCGCCGCGCGGCGCCCGCACATGGTCGACACCGGCATGAGCCACCTCGGCTTCCGGTGCGTCGCACCGGCCAGCCCCTGATCACCCCTCCGAGGACGCCGGTTAGGACCGCACGGATCTTCATCGCTGGCTTTCTTTGCGGGCGGTATGGCCGTTGTCTTAACTTGGACATCGACCCAGGCCGGTCCAAGTCTCGATGTTGGCGTGTCGGTGATGGCGGTCGCCATGACTTGCACCGCGCTCATCGTTCAGGGAGTTGATTTCCGACGAGATCGACTCCGTCGGTCAAGCCGCATCAAGGGCATGTGCTGGATTGAAACGCCGCCAAGTCGTACGCGCTGGCGAGGTGAACCGGAGGCGCGATGCGCACCCCGTGCCTCGGTCCTCGCTTCGTCACGCCGGGCGCCAGATGCGTAACAGGTAGCGTTCGACGCCGCTCCCTTGTAGCTGCAGAGCGTCGGCGGCTGGGCCGTCGGCGGCTCCGAGCGCTGCGGCGATCCCGACTGCCGCAGCGGCGGCCTCGTCGCGGCCGCGGTGATAGACGCTCACGGTGTGCCGACCGGGGCCTTCTGGGACTTCGATGTTGTCGATGACCTTGCCGAACGTGTCACCGGCCAGCAGTTCGCCGGTGGGAAGGTCGATGGTGAAAGTAAGCGGGTGCGACCAGCCCTGGTCCTCGATGGTGTCCGGCGGCCCCTCCCATGTCTCGACCTCAAGGTGTACAAGGGTCAGTTCCTGGGCAGCGGCGATCACGACTTCGTAGTCGGTGGCGGCCGCGACGGTCGTGGCGGCTTCCTCGATCGCGCGGGACCGCCCCTCGGCGGCGTCGGCGTCGATGTCTCGCACCACGATGAGCCGGTACTGCGGACGCAACATCAGCTCGTGCCGGCTGACCTGGGGCACTGATCCTCCTGCGGTGAGTCGGCTGCCGCCGGTCGAGGCACATCACCCATGCCCGTACAACGAATGATGTTGTGCTACAACAACTCTAAGCCCCAGCTCATCTCGCTCGTGGCGCCGATCAGCATGCCGTGCCGACCGCCACCACCAGCGCGTCAGCGGCGACCGGCGGTGGATTCGCGGATGACGAGTTCCGGCTGGAAGACCATGTCCCTTCCTCTCCGATTCCTGTCCTTCACCTCGTCCAGAACGAGCTGCACCGCGGCCCTGCCGATCTCCGCGGCGGGCTGGCGCACGCTGGTCAGCTCGACGGCGCTCGCGGCGCTGGCGAGGTCGGTGTCGTCGAAGCCCACCACGGCGAGATCATCGGGGACTCGTAGCCCGTACCGGGTGAGCTGCTGGATGACGCCGGCCGCGATCAGGTCGTTGGCGCAGAACACCGCCGTGGGCCGCCGCCGGGACGGCAGCCCGGCGAGGCGTGCGCCGACCGCACGCCCGCCGGCGATGTCGGCGTTGCCGGTATCCAGCCACTCCAGCGTGGTGTCCGCCGTCGCGGCGACGCGGGCGGCGCCGTCGTAGCGCTCGTCGCGCCGCCAGCCGGCGAAGGCCAGGCGGCGGTGCCCGTGGTCGAGCAGGTGCCGGGCGGCGATCTCCCCCCCGAGGAGGTCGTCGCTGCGCACCGCGCTGTGCCGGCCGCTGGGCACCTCCCGGGCGAGCACGACGACCGGTGTGCCGCGCTCAGCGATCAGTGTCAGCGCGGGATCGTCCACGTCGTTGGGGGTGATGACGAGCCCGTCGAGGCGCCATTCGGCCAGCCGGTGCAGCAGTCGCTGTTCGCGGGTGTTCTCGCCCAGGCCGGTGTGGAACAGCGCGACCTCGGCGCCGGCCTCGACGGCGGCCTGTTCGGCACCCGCGGCGACCTCGGCGAAGAACGGGTTGCCGAAGTCGAGGACGACCAGGCCGAGGGTCCGGGTGCGGCCGACCCGCAGCGCGCGGGCGGCGGCGTTGGGCACGTACCCGACGGTCTCCATCGCCTGCCGGACCCGGTCCTGGGTCGCCGGGTTCACCAGGTGCGGGCGGTTCACCGTGTTGCTGACCGTCGCGTCGGAGACCCCGGCCACACGGGCGACGTCCCGGATCGTTGCGCGCGCCACCGTCGTCCTCACTCGTCTGCTGTCTCCGGCTGCCGCCGGCGGCTCCCGGCCTGAAGGGTACGGGAGCCGCCGGCCGGCTCAGAAGTAGTGGCGGGCGGGAAGCGGGGCGATCGGATCCTCCGCGGCCGGCCGGTGGGCGCAGGAGAACGCGTGGGTCCCGCTGCCCACGCTGACCGGCGGCCGGCCGGGCAGTTCCACCACGGCGTCGCAGTTCGGCGGCACGATCACGTCCACGTGCAGCGTCGCGCCGTCGCGTCGCCACCGCACCGAGGCTTCGCCGTACGGGGTGCGATGCCGGGCCGCGGCCCAGTCCAGTCCGCCGCCCGGCCGGGGCCGCACCCGCAGCGTCCGGTAGCCGGGGGCGGCCGGTGCCAGGCCGGCGACCGTGCGGTGCAGCCAGTCGGCGACCGCACCGAGGGCGTAGTGGTTGAACGAGGTCATGTTGCCGGGATTGATCGATCCGTCCGGCAACATCGAGTCCCAGCGTTCCCAGATCGTGGTGGCGCCCATGGTGACCGGGTAGAGCCAGGACGGGCAGCCCTTCTCCAGCAGCAGCCGGTACGCCTCCTCCAGGTGACCGCTGACGGCGAGCGCGTCCAGGATCAGCGGCGTGCCGGCGAACCCGGTGCCGATGCGGAACTCGCCCTCGCGGACCAGCTCGGCGAGCCGCTCTCCGGCGTGCACCCGCTGCCCCGCGGAGAGCAGGTCGAAGCAGAGCGCCAGGGCGTACGCGGTCTGGGTGTCCGAGACGCAGCGGCCGCTGGCGGTGACGAACTCGCGGCGGAAGCCCGCGGTGACCCGATCGGCGAGCCCGGCGTAGGAAGCCGCGTCGTCGGTCTTGCCGATCAGCTGGGCCTGCCGGGCGAGCAGCCGGGCGGAGTGCGCGAGGTAGGCGGTGGCGACGAGGTACGGATCGGTGCGCGCCTGCTGCGGGCGGTCCGGCGGGGCGGCCGGATCCAGCCAGTCACCGAGCTGGAGCCCGGCGGCGATGACGTCGCGGTCGTCGAGCAGCCGGCGGCAGCCCTCGACCCACGCGCGGGCGGTGTCGTAGCCGCGCAGCACCGGCCCCGGGTCCGCGGCCCGGTCGAACAGCACCAGCGGGACCACCGTTGTCACGTCACCCCAGACGGCGCAGTGGAACTGGGTGAAGTCGGTGGCGATGTGCGGCACGTAGAGCGGGACGAGGCCGTCGTCGCCGGTCTCGGCGATGACGTCGGTGAGCCAGTCGGCGATGCTCCCGGTCGCGTCGTAGAGGAACGCGGCGGTGGGGGCGAAGACCTGCAGGTCGCCGGTCCAGCCGAGACGTTCGTCGCGTTGCGGGCAGTCGGTCGGCACGGAGACGAAGTTGCCGCGCATGCTCCACCGCACGTTGTCGTGCAGCCGTTCGATCAGCGGGTCGGAACAGGCGAAGACGCCGGTTTCGGCCATGTCGTCGTGACAGACCACCGCGACGACGCCGGCCGGGTCGAGCTCGCCGGGCCAGCCGGTGATCTCGGCGTAGCGGAAGCCGTGGTAGGTGAACCGCGGCTCCCACGTCTCGGCGCCGGTGCCGGCGAGCACGTAGCTGTCGTGCGCGACGGCGGTGCGGATCGGCCGGGTGCACAGGCGGCCGTTCTCGAGCACTTCAGCGTGCCGGAGGCCGATCCTCGTACCGGCCGGGCCGGTGACGGTGATCCGCAGCCGACCGGCGAGGTTCTGACCGAAGTCGATCAGGTGGGTGCCGTCGTCGAGGCGGGTCACCGTGGCCGGCGCCAGTGTCTCGGTGCGGCGCACCGGTGGTCCGGCGGCGGCGGTCAGCTCCCCCACTGTGGGTTTCTTTTCCTGTACGGGGGTCCAGCCGCCCGGTTCGATGCGGGCGTCGTGGTGTTCCCCGTCGTAGATGCTGGACGCGGTGATCGGCCCGTACGCCCAGGTCCAGGTGCCGTCGGTGACGACCTGCTCGACGCTGCCGTCGGTGTAGCGCAGTTCGAGCTGTGCCAGCAGCGCGGTGTCGGCGCCGTACCGCTCCCCCACCCGGTTCCAGCCGTACTCGCCGCGCCACCAGCCGTCGGCGAGCCAGCCGCCGATCGTGTTGGCCCCGGCGCGCAGCAGCCCGGTGACGTCATAGGTCTGGTAGGACAACCGGTGGTGGTAGCTGGTCCAGCCGGGGCTGAGCACGTCGTCGCCGACCCGGGCGCCGTTGAGCTCCAGCTCGTAGAGGCCGCATGCGGTCGCGTACACCCTGGCCCCGGCCAGCCCGGGGCGTACCGCGAAGTCGCGCCGCAGCAGGATCGGCCGCCGGTCGCCGGCGCTCGCGTCGGTGGAGCCGACGAAGGCCGCCTTCCAGTCGCCGGGTTCCAGCAGGCCGGCCTCGACGGTGGTCGGCTCGCTCCACGGGGTCGGCTCGGTCTCCCCGGCGGCCCAGACCCGCACCCGGACCTCGGCCCGCTCGCGGGAGGTCAGGGCCGGGCCCGGCCACGGCACCAGGACGCTGTCGCCGGAGTCGATCCGTCCGGTGGCGTGACCGTTGATCTGGATCTCGTAGCCGGCCTGACGCCAGCCGGGCCGGACGGTCCGCACCTGCCAGGACAGGCGGGGAGTACGGTCACCGACGCCGAGAGGATGGTTGTGGTGCTCGATGCGGGGCGCGCCCACGCGCGTACCCGTGCCGTTCATGGCAGACATCGCGGCTCAGCCCTTCACCGCGCCGGCCGCCAGGCCGCGCATGACTCGCTGGTTGAGGAAGACGTAGATGGCCAGGATCAACAGCACGTTGATGCAGATCGCGGCGAAGGTGGGGCCGTACTCGACGACGCCGAACTGGCCGGTGAAGTTGAGCAGGCCCACCTGAACGGTGCGCTGCGCGTCGTCGGTGGTGAAGGTCAGCGCGATGAGCAGGTCGTTCCAGAGGAAGAAGAACTGCACGAGGGCGATCGTCAGCACCGAGTTGCGCATCATCGGGAAGCCGATCGAGACGAACGAGCGGATGATGCTCGCGCCGTCCATGGTGGCGGCTTCGAAGACCGACTTGGGGATGGCCCGGAAGTAGGTGGCCATCATGAAGACCGTCAGCGGCAGGCCGGTGGCCGTGTACGTGATGATCAGCGGCCACAGGGTGCCGGTCAGGTGCAGGTCGAAGTAGACGGTGAACAGCGGCAGCAGGATCATCTGCCCGGGGATCATGATGCCGGCCAGGAACAGCAGCAGGGTGGTCTGCCGACCCCGCCAGACCAGCACCTCGAGCGCGAACCCGGCCGCCGTGCCGAACACAATGATCATGACCAGGGCGGGCACCACGGTGAGCAGCGAGTTCTGCAGGTAGGTCGCCACCGACGACCACGCCTGGGTGTAGTTGCCGAAGTTCGTGAAGCTTTCCGGCAGGGCGGTGGTCGAGCCGTTGAGGAACTCGTCCTGTGTCTTGAAGGAGCCCAGGAACAGCCAGATCAGCGGGTACACCACGACGATCAACAACAGCGCCACGCAGGCGTAGCCGGGCAGCCGGCGCGCGGCCCGGCGCCAGTCGCGGGTGTTCCGTGGCGCCGGCACGCCGGTTGCGGCGCGGGCCGGGCGGGTGGTGGTCAGTGTCATGGCTTATCCCTGTCCCACGTCGCGGCGCGTCGCGCGGAAGATGACGACGGTGACCAGCAGGCACAGCACGGTCAGGGTGAGCGCGATGGTCGAGCCGTATCCGTAGTCGCCGTAGGCGAACGAGGTCTGGTACATGTACAGCGTCAGCGGGCTGGTGGCGCTGCCGGGGCCGCCGCCGGTCAGGGCGTAGATCGAGTCGAACGCCTTGAGCGTGCCGTTGATGCTGAACACCAGCGAGCTCACCAGGACCGGGAGCGAGAGGGGCACGACGATGCTGCGGATCAGCCGCCAGGTGCCGGCGCCGTCCATCGCCGCGGCCTCCATCATCTCGTCGGGGATGTCGAGCAGGCCGGCGTAGAGCAGGACCGCGTAGAAGCCCATCGAGCGCCAGATGTCCATCAGCGCGACCACCAGGAACGCGTGACCGGGGGTGCTGAAGAAGTCGACGCCGGTGCCGCCGAACGCCTCGATCGCGGCGTTGACCGGGCCGGTCTGCGGCGCGTACTCGAAGAACTTCTGGAACAGCAGCGCTACCGCGACGGTGGGCAGGATGACCGGGAAGAACACCAGGGTCCGGATGATCGAGCCGGCCCGGCGCAGGAAGAAGACGTAGAGCAGGGCCAGCAGGTAGCCGACGAGAACCTGACCGACGGTGATGACCACGGCGTACTTGACGGTGAACCACAGCGCCTGCGGCAGGGCCGGGTCGTCGAGCAGCTTGCTGAAGTTGGCGCCACCGGCCCAGGTGAAGCCGGAGATGACGCTGCCGGTGAAGAAGGTGTAGCCCAGCGACCACAGCATCGGCACCAGCATGACCAGGGAATAGACCAGCAGGGCCGGTCCGAGCAGGAGGGCGACCGACTTCCGGTCGCCGAGCACGCTGTGCATTCTCGTTGTTGCCTCTCTAGGAGAGCGCCGGCGGCACGACACCCCAGCCAGCCCGCCGGCGCTCCGTCCTCCGGGGTCAGCCCAGGTTGGCGGTGACCGTCTGCATGAACTTCTCGCCGGTCAGCTGGCCGCCGGCGAGCAGGCCGCCGTTGCCCTGGCTGACGGTGGTGGCCTTGGCGGAGAAGTAGGCCTCGAACCACAGGACGCTGGTCCGCACGCCCGCGATCTCGGTCTGGATCTGCTTGGTCAGCGCCGGCACCTCGACGCTGCCGTCGGTGGCGAAGCCGGTGATCTGGCTGGAGTCGCGCAGCGCCACCGTGCCGTAGTTGTCGACGATGCACGTGACCCAGGCCCGGGTGTTCTCGTCGTTCTCGTACGCCTTCTTCGAGATCGCGAGGGCGGTTCCGACGTTGGCCGGCATCTGGTCGGCGGTGCCCGTGCCGCCGGTCACGGTCGGGAACTTCAGGAAGCCGACGTTGTCGGCGCCGATCTTGTTCTTGCTCTCGTCGTTGAAGTCCGACAGCGCCCAGGAGCCCATGTAGATGAAGGCGGCCTTGCCGGTGAGGAACGTGTTGAGCGCTGTCGCGTAGTCGATCGAGGTGGGCGACTTGCCGAAGTAGCCGGCCTTGCCGAGCGCGGCGATCGCGTCGGCGGCCGCGACGTACTGCGGGTCGGTGAGCTGGGCCGATCCGTCGGCGACCTTCTTGAGCGCGTCCGGGCCCTGCTGGCGCAAGATGTAGTTGCCGACCCAGCGGGTGACGCCCCAGCCGTCGCCGCCCTTGCCGGCCTGCGAGATCGGCTGCACGCCGGCGGCGTGCAGCTTCGCGAACGCGGCGACCAGGTCGTCCCAGGTGGCGGGCGGCGTGGTGATGCCGTTGTCGGCGAGCAGCTTCTTGTTGTACCAGATGCCCTCGATGTTCAGCTCGGTCGGCAGCACGAGCTGTTTGCCGTCGTACAGGCTCGTGATCGTCGACGAGGCGGCGGGCAGCACGCCTTGGGAGATCGCGGCGGTGTCGAGCACCGAGCCGCTGTCGGCGAGCTGGCTGGTCAGCGACGGCGCGTTCGCGGCGATGAACGTCTGCGGCAGCGCGCCCTGGCCGGCCAGAAGCTGGAGCTGCTGGTCGAGGCTGGCCTGCGCCTGCTTCTTGATCTCCAGCGGCTGCGCGGCGTTCTGGGTGGCGCACTCCTTCTGGCTCAGCGTGGTGAGAGTGGCCGGGATGGTGGTGTTCTCGTTGATCGACAGGAACGAGAAGTTCTTGGCCGAGGATCCGCCGGAGGCGGTGTCGTCTCCCCCGCCGCAGGCAGCGGTGGAGACCACGAGCGCCAGAGCGCTGATCGCCGCCGCCACGCGGGCGGGTCGGTGGGTGCGCGGAGATATGGGTGCCACAGGTCCTCCTTGACGACCGCGGATGTTTCGGTGAGGGTCTTCGTTGAAGCGTCTAAAGACTCTGTGGGCAACGACACGGGGTCAATACGCGGTTGCTGATACCGTCTATTGATCGCTTGGATATCCGCAGTTCACGAGCTTTACCAGCGGTTATCGCGATTCAACACGCCGGAAACACGGCGGCTCCGACGCTGGGAGTGCACGGGCCTTCCGCGCTGCGGGAGCCGCCTCGGCCGGTTCGGAATTGAAGCGTCTGACCTAAGCTCTGCGCATGATCAGGATCGCTGACGTCGCCGCCCGCGCCGGCGTCTCCGTCGGCACCGTCAGCAACGTGCTGAACCGGCCGCACGCCGTGGCCCCCGCGACCCGGCAGCGCGTGCACGCCGCCATCACGCAGCTCGGCTACGTGCCGAACGAGGCGGCCCGGTCGCTGGCCGCCGGCCGCCGCCGCGCCATTGGCCTGATCGTCCCGGACGTCACCAATCCGTTCTTCGCCGATGTGACACGGGGCGCCGAACAGGTCGCCGATCAGCGTGACGTCGTGGTCATGCTGTACAGCAGCGGCGAGTCCGGCGAACGGGAGGCCCGCTACGTCGACCGGCTGGAGAGTCAGCGGGTGCAGGGGGTTCTCGCCAGCCCGGTGCAGGAGGCCGGACCGGCCGTCACCGGCCTGGCCGGCCGCGGCACACCGGTGACCCTGGTCGACCGCGGTTCCGCGCGGCGCGACCTGTGCTGTGTGTCGGTGGACGACCACGCCGGTGGCCGTCTCGCCGCTGAGCATCTCGTCGCCACCGGTCATCGCCGCCTGGCCTACCTTGGTGGACCGCTGTCGGTTCCCCAGGTCACCGCCCGGCTGGCCGGAGCGCGCGAGGTCTGCGGCGCCGCCGGCGCGACGCTCGAGGTCATCGAGACCGAGGCGATGAGTGTCGTGGCCGGCCGCCGTGCCGGAGCCGCGCTGGCCGGCCGGCCCGCCGTGGACCGGCCGGACGCGGTGTTCTGCGCCAACGACCTGCTCGCGCTGGGGCTGCTGCAAACGGTCAGCCGCCACGGTCTGCGGGTGCCGGCCGACCTGGCGATCGTCGGCTACGACGACATCGACTACGCCGCCGCGGCCGCCGTGCCGCTGACATCGGTCCGCCAGCCCCGGGCCGAGCTGGGCCGGGCCGCCGCCGAGCTGTTGTTCGAGGAGATCGACACGCCGGGACAGCACCGGCATCGGCAGGTGGTCTTCCAGCCGGAACTCGTGGTCCGGCAGTCCAGTGGGCCGGCCCCGGCCACCTGACGGCAGCCGGGGTCCTGGCCCGCTCCGGTGATCAGCCGGGGTGGGACGCCAGCCGCGCCGATGCGGTGAAGCCGGGAACTACCTGGTTGGGCTGGGTGGAGTCGACGGCGGCGCCGGTGCTGCCGACGATGGCGCGGATGCCGCCGCCGAACGCGATGACCGCGGTCGTCATCGACGTGAACCGGACGCCGGCGCGCCGGGGCGCCTCGACGGCGGTCCACGCGTGCACCGGCGCGCCGGCGAACGTGGAGTCCAGGAACAGCGTGTAGATCGCCGTGCCGGTGGCCGCGTGGGTCGTCACGCCGGGCGCGACCCGGTAGGAGGCGTAACCCTCCTTGGTTCCGTCCCGCCAGGCGGCCTGGTTCGGCGGGTCGTACGGGAACTCGCTCTGGTAGAAGATCGTCCGGCCGCGCTCGCCGTTCCAGACGACCTGATTCTTCTGGTGGTGCTCGACGAAGAGGCCGAGAGCGGTGACGTCCGTGCCGTTGACGACGAGCCCGGTGTCGCTGGTGTTGCTGGTCCAGCCCACGCCGCTGCCGTGGTCGGCACGCCACAGCCAGTTGTCGTCGAGGATGACCCTGCTCTGGTTGACCTGCACCGAGATCCTGCTGGACCCGGGCTGGGCGCCGCCGATCCGGACGAACAGGTCGCTGAGCGTCGTCGGGTTCGTCGCGTCACCGATGTTGTTCGCCCGGCCGGTGCCGACCTTGACCAGCACATCGGTGCCGGGGCTCGCGTCGACGAGCAGGCTGGAGATGACGACTCCCTTGACGTCGCCCACGTCGATCGCGGCCTGCCCGCCGGTGGGCGCCAGTGTCGCGTACCCCATGCCCATGACGACGGTGTCGGCTCGGGTCACCGTGATTGGGCCGTCGAGGCGGTAGATGCCGGGGGTGAGGATCAGGTGCTTGCCGGCCGCGAGGGCCCTGTTGATCGTCGCGGCGGTGTCGGTGCCGGGCTTGGCGATGTGGAACCGGGAGATCGGGATGCTGGTGCCGGCGGCGCTGCCGGTCGCCCAGTTCACGCCGGAGGCGTTGGTGCGCGCCTTCGGCACGAAGACCGCGTAGGAGTCGCCGTTCACGGTGAGGAACGGGGCGGGCCGCGACGTCGGGGTGGCCGGCAGGGTGGTGATGCCGCGGCCGGTGAAGTCGCCGGCCGGTGCGCCTTTGACCCCGGAGAAGACCAGGTTGGCGGAGCCGCCGCGCCAGCCGCCGATCTGGCTGTCGCGCACGTAGTACTGCGCCTGGCCGGGTCCGGCGTCACCGCCGCTGGTGACGGTGCCGCTGATCCGGCTGTCGGCCATGGTGGTGCCGAACAGGGTGGCGCCGTACGCGCCGTTGAGATCGAGGTTGCCCCGGATGTCGACCCGGCGCAGCGAGGAGGCCTGGGAGGTGGCCCAGCGCATGGTGTGCGCCGGCGCGACGCCTTCCGGTCTGGCCCGCTGCGCGTCCGCGCCGACCGGCCGCTGGATGGGGTCGATGGAGAGGTTGGCCAGCGATCGGTAGAAGTTGGTCAGGCCGTCGGCGGAGCCGTCGGCGTTCTGTCGCGGCTCGGCGTGCAGGGCGCCGTTGATGGTGACGCTGGTGGGCGAGGCGCCGAGACCGGCGATCGAGGTGTAGTACCCGACCTCGCTGTTGACGATGCCGGTGGCTGTCGCCGGGTCGTTCCGGCCGGCGGCGCTGCCGTAGACGCCCGGCTTGAAGTAGACCGCATGCCGGTTGGTGCTGAACTCCGCCTCCGCCGAGATGCCCTGCAGGTACGCGTTGATCTGAGCGACCGGCGTGCTCGGGTCGAAGATCTTCACATCCGGACCGAAGTCGGGAGTGGCCGCGGCGCCGGCCGGCAGCGCCGGGCCGGTGAGGGCGAGGGCGCCCGCGGTCGTGAGGACGGCAAGGATCGACGTTGCCGCACTGCTTCGTCTGCGTGGTGGCACGGATGTCTCCTCGGGTCGGCGCGTCGTGCCCGCGTGGTGGTCGCGGAGGGGATGACGCGCGGGGTGCCGTCACCGTGCCTGAGCGCCGGCACATCGGAGAAGACGAAATTGTTTATGCGGTGTATCCGTCGTGTTAATAGACAGCCGTTACTGCTGGATCTGGATGGCGGCGTCGATGAAGCAGCGGCGCAGCCATTGATGCGCCGGATCGTTCTCGTGTCCCGGATGCCACCACATCGCCTCGACGATCGGCGCGGTCGGGAACGGGCAGTCCACCATCCGTACCCGGCCGGCGGCCTCCATCGCCGCACCGAGCTGGCGTTGCACGAGGGCGACCCGGTTCGTGCCGGCGATCAGGGCGGGCAACACGGTGTAGCTGTCGACCACCAGCCGCGCGTCGAGATCGATGCCGTGGGTGCGCAGCTCCCGGGCGGCGGTGGTGATCGCCGTGCCGTCGTGGTAGGTCAGCACCCACGACCGGCGGGCCAGGTCCTCGCCGGTCAGCGTGGCGTCGGCGGCGGCGTCGACCAGGCACGCCCACTCGTCCTGATACAGATTGCGGTGCGGCAGCCCGGTGAGGATGCCGTGCGGCAGCACCAGCAGGTCGACGTCCCGCAGCTCGTCGGCGGCCTGGTCCACGTTGTGCCGGGTGGTGGGCTGGACGTGCAGCCGCACGTGCGGCGCCCGCTCGTCGATCAGGGCCGCCACGGCCGCGCCGAGCACGGTGAGAGCGTAGTCAGACATGATCACGGTGAAGGTGCGCCGGGACAGCGCCGGGTCGAAGTCCGGCTGAGCGCTCAGGACCTGATCGGCGGCCGCCACCACGTTCGCGGTCGGCGCGGCGAGCCGCGCCGCCAGCGGGGTGAGCTGGTAGCTGTGCCCGGCCCGGGTGAGCAGGTCGTCGCCGAAGTGCCGGCGCAGCCGGGCCAGGGCCGAGCTCATCGCGGGCTGGCTGATCCGCAGCCGCTCGGCGGCCCGGGTGACACTGCACTCGGTGAGCAGCGCGTCCAGCGCGGTCAACATGTTGAGGTCGACGTGGCGGGCCATCGCAGCCTTACTTCCGGTGCAGTCGGACGGGGATGCTGCGCCAGGCGCGCAGGGTGTTGTTGTGATGGCGGCGCACCGGCCCGGCGAGCTCGATCCGCGACACCCGCCGGGCGAGCGCGGTGAGCACCGACTCGGCTTCCAGGCGGGCGATGTGCTGGCCGACGCACTGATGGATGCCCATGCCGAAGCCGACGTGGCCGGACGGGTCCCGGGACAGGTCGAAGCGGTCCGGGTTCGCCCAGCGGCGGGGGTCGCGGTTGGCGGCGCCGAGGAACATCAGGATCTTCGCGCCGTCCGGGATGACCGTCTCCCCCACCGTGACGTCGGTGGTGGCGGTGCGGAAGAACGTCTGCACCGGCGACTCCCACCGCACCGCCTCGTCGAACGCGACCCGGGCCAGCGCCGGCTGTGCGCGCAGGCGTTCCCACTGGTCCGGGTGGGTGGCGAAGGCGTAGAGCACGGCGGACAGCCCGTGCACGGTGGTGTCGACGCCGGCCGACAGCAGGGATCGGACCACCAGCGGCGCCTGCTCGGGGGTCAGGTCGCCGCGGTCGGCGGCCGCCCAGATGGCGGCGCCGAAGCCGTCCGAGGTGAGCACGTCGCGGGCGCACTGCGCGTTCACCCAGGCCGACAGGCCGGCGATGCGTCCGGCGCCCGCGGCGACGAGGTCGTTGGGCGGACCGAAGGCGTTGAACAGGTGGTCGCCGTAGGGCAGCAGGTTCTCCCGCCCGGCCTCGGGAATGCCGACGGCGTCCGGGAAGACCCGCAGCGGGAACGCCTCGGCCAGCGCCGGCACCGCGTCGATGACGTCACCGCAGCTGAGGACCCGGTCGGCGAGGTCGGCCGCGGCCGCCGCCCACCGGTCGCGGAGCCGGTGCAGTGCCCGCGGGCCGACGATGGCCGACAGGACACGGCGTGGGGCGTCGTGGTGTGGCGGGTCGGCTTCCAGCAGCAGGCTCGGCGGCCGCCACGGCTTCTCGTACCGGAAGTTGCTCAGCCCGACACCGGCCGCGGACTGGAAGCGCTGCCAGTCGGTGAGCGCCGCGTGCACGTGTTCGTAGCGAGCCAGCGCATAGGTGTCGTAGCGGCTCAGACGCACGACCGGGCCCGCCTCGCGCAGCCTCTCGTGCAGCGGGCCGGGGTCTTCGAGGTTGTCGTGGTCGAACGGGTCGGCGTGCGAAGCGGGCGGTTTCACAGGTCCACCACCAGCCGGTCGGAACGGGACCGGGAGACACACGCGAACATGCGGGTGCCGGCGGCGCGTTCGGTGTCGTCGAGGACGCTGTCGCGGTGGTCCGGCTCCCCCGCGAGCACGGTGATCTCGCAGGTGCCGCAGACGCCCTGGCGGCAGGAGGAGAGCACGTCGGCGCCGGCGGCGGTGAGCACGTCGAGGACCGACGAGTCGGTCGGCACGGTCAGCACCGCCTTGGACCGGGCCAGCTCGATCTCGAACGGGGTGCTCCGGGCCGGGCCGGTCAGCGTGGTCGCGGCGAACCGCTCGGTGCGCAGGGTGTGCGGCGGCAGCCCGGCGCAGGCCCGCTCGACGGCGGCCAGCAGCGGGGCCGGGCCGCAGCAGTAGACACGGGTGCCGGGCTCCCAGGCGCCGAGGAATCCGGGCAGGTCGAGCAGCCCGTACCGATCCTCGGGGCGCAGGTGGACGCGATCGCCGTACCCACCGAGGTGGCGGCCGAAAGCGAGGCTCGCCTCGCGCCGGCCGCCGTAGAGAAGCTGCCAGTCCGCGCCGAGCAGGTCGGCCTGCGCGATCATCGGTAGCAGCGGGGTGATCCCGATGCCGCCGGCGATGAACAGGTAACGCGCGGCGGGAACGAGGGGGAAGTTGTTGCGCGGCCCGCCGAGGCCGACGGCCTCGCCGACATCGAGAACATCATGGAGGTACGCGGATCCGCCGCGCCCGCCCGTTTCCCGCAACACCGCGATCCGGTACGTGTACGGGTCCCACCGATCGCCGCACAGCGAGTACTGGCGCACCAGCCCGCCCGGCAGAACCAGGTCGATGTGGGCGCCGGGCGTCCAGTCCGGCAGCCGGGCACCGCCCGGGTCGGTCAGGGTCAGCGCGATCACGCCGTCGGCGACCGGCTCCTTGCCGGCCACCCGCAGGGTTCGTGTTTCCGCCACGTGAACCTCCTGTGACATGAGGCCGCCAGGATGCGACGGCCGTCACAGCGGTACCAGTGGCCTTCTCACTGAACGAGAGACGAGTTCACCGGCTGAATGAGAGACGAGTTCACCGGAGCCGTCGCGTGATGCCCCGGGCAGCGGCCTGCAACGCCGGCACCAGCGACAGTGCCCGGCCGTCGTTCGGCACGATCACCGACAACCCGGCCACCACCGGGCTCGCCGGATCGGCGCCGTCGCGCACCGGAACGGCGACTCCGGTGGCGTCGGCGTGAATCTGGCCCTCCGCGACGACGTGCCCCTGCCGGCGAATCCCGTCCAGCACCCCGCGCAGCCGCGCGGGCGTGGTGATCGTCGCCGGCGTGAAGCGGGGAAGCGGCCCGGCGAGGACCTGTTCCTGCAGGTCCCGTGGCGCCCAGGCGAGCAGGACCAGGCCCGCGGAGGAGGCGTGCAGCGGCAGCCGGCCGGCGATCCGGGTCACGTTGACCACCGCGTCGCGAGCCGACAGCCGCTCGACGAACAGCACCTCACCGGCATCGAGCACACCGAGCTGCACGTGGTGGCCGATGACCGCGTGCAGGTCCTCCAGGAACGGCATGGCCGCCTCGCGCAGACCCAGCGTCGGCGAGGCCCGCTGGGCCAGCTCCCACAGCCGCATGCCGATGCGGACCTTTCCCGCCGCGGTGCGCGTCAGGAGCCCTTCGTCGATGAGCGCGGCGATCAGCCGGGACGCGGTAGCGACATGGAGCCGGGCCCGGCGGCCGATCTCCGAGACCGACAACTCGGGCTCGTCCGGCGTGAAGGACTGCAGGATCCGGGCAGCGCGAGCGAGCACCGGCTCGCCGCGGGGCCGGTCGTCAGGGTGCACGGCGTTCCGTTCTCAGTCCCGCAGGAGCTTGTCGTACACCTGGGCGAACCGCGCGCGTCGTTCCGCGTAGTGCTCGGCGTGCGCCGGCCGCGGCTCGTAGGTCGCCCCGGTGGCCCGGGGCGCGCGCGGGACGTCCGGCGCCAGCACGTCGAGCGCGAGCAGCGCGGTTCCCCGCTGGGTGGCGCGCCGCCGGGTCACGTGCGTGACGGGCCGCCCGAGCACGTCCGCGAGGACCTGCAGCCACTCCGGCTGGTCGTTGCTGACCCGGCCGGCCGCCGCGACCTCCACGACCTGCGGTGCGGCCGGGTGCAGCTCACCGGCGACCCGCGCGTAGGTCATCGCCACCCCCTCGACGATCCCGCGGAACAGGGCGTCAGCGTCGGTGGCCGCCGACACCCCGCCGAACACGGCGCGGGCCCCGCCGGCCCAGCCCGGCGCGCGTTCACCGGTGAGGTACGGCAGCACGAGCGGCGTGGCGTCACTCGGTGGCGCGGTGAGGACGGCGGGGAGGGCCGGGCTCAGGCGTAACGTGCTCTGCGCCCAGCTGACGGCCCGGCCGACGTCGTTGATCGCGCCGCCGAGCAGCGTGCGGCGCGCGTCGACCCGGTAGTTCCACAAGCCGAACGGCAGCGGATCGGCCGGGCCGTCGAGCAGCACCCGCAGCGCGCCGCTGGTGGCCGTCGCCGCGGTGAGCACCGTGGCGTCGATCGCCCCGGACCCGATGTTGCTGGCGAAGCCGTCGGTGATCACCGGGAACCACGCGGCCCGGGCCAGCGCCGGCCAGCGCGCCGGAGCCGCCGCGGGGACCGGCTGTGTCATGTCCCGCGGCGCGGAGAACTGCTCCGGGCCGGCGCCCGCGGCGGCGAGCAGCCCGGCGTCGAGTTCGCCGGTGCGCCGGTCGAGCAGGCCGGTCCACGCCACCGTGGACGTCCCGGCCAGCGGCTGCCCGATCAGCCGGGCCCAGACGTACTCGCCCAGCGACCACCAGCGCGCGGCCTGCGCGACGACGCGCGGCTGGGTGGCCGTGAGCCAGCGCAGACGCGGGGCGTGGTAGCTGGTGTGGATCCGGGTCCCGGTGCGCTGCTGCGCCGCGTGCTCGTCGAGTTCCTGCCGCAGCGCCGCGACCGCCCCCGCGCTCCGCGAGTCCGCGTAGGTCAGGCACGGCGTGAGCGCGCGCCCGGCGGCGTCGACAGCGATCAGCGAGGCGGCGAACGTGTCCATCGCGACGCCGGCGATCCGGTCACCGAGTCGCGGGTCGGCGGTCACCGCGTCGATGACGAGCGTGACCTCGGCGGTGACCTGCTCCGGATCGATGACCGAGGTGCCGTCGGGCGCGACGGTGAAGGCGTGCGGAACCTTGTGCTGCAGGCCGTGGACTCGCCGCCCCGCGGCGTCGTGCACACCGCCACGGGTGGCGGTGGAGCCGATGTCCAGCGCGAGGACCAGCGGGTCCAGCGCCGCCTCGAGGGCAACGTCCTTGTCGGTCGGGGTCATCGCGGTCCTCGTCGTCGCCGTCGCGGATATCCAGCGACCTTAGCCCGGCCGAGCTCCCGTGCGCCGGTACCGTACCTGATCCGCTCGCCACCCGAACGGATGAGTTACGCCACGGGCGGCCCGGGGCGGCTCCTGCGGTGCGGCAGCCTGGGAGGGCTACCGGTAGACGGAACCAGCGGCGAGTCGAGGAGTGCGATGGGACTCGGCACCACGACCCTGGCGGTAGCCGTAGCACTGGGATCGGCCGCCGCCCCCGGCCGACCATCGGTCACCTTCGATCCGGCGACCGGTACCGGCTTCGTCGCGGCGGCAGACCTTCAGCGTGCCTCCCGGTGGAGCGGGGCGACGGTACGCAAGCGGGCACCGGGCATCACGTTCGCGATCTCCACCACCCGGACGTACACGGCGACGTGTGAATGGCTCGCCAATGGCGGGACACGCCGCCGGGACATACGCCGGGTGGTCGTCAGACGCACCGGCACGGTCGCCGCCGTACGCGTCTATCAGCCACGAGTAAAGGACCAGCTCGTCGGCTTCTCGCTGGCCGGTCTGGGCCCCGCCACGACCGTCGGCACGGTGCCGAGAGTAGGCGCTGCCTGTACCGGCCCGCGCCGCCACGGCCGGTGGACGATCGTGAAGCAGACCGCCGCGGTGAGCACCCTCTCCGCGCGTTTCGGCAAGGCCTCGGTGAAACTGGCGTGACACTGCCACGCGTGGCGCTCCCGCCCGCTCGATCACGCCTGGCCGGAGTCGCTCCGCCCCGGCGGTCCCGAAGCCGGACGTCCGTATGCTGCCCCCATGGATCCGTCGGTCGAGGTGGCGTTGTCAGGGATGCTGGCGGCTGCCGAGGACGCCACGCCGGTCAACGCCGTCGAGGCCGTCACCCGCGAGCTCGGCGAAGCACTGCACGCCAGCAGCGTCTCCTTCCTCATCGCCGACCTGAGCGGCCGGGCCCTGGTACGGCTGGCGCATGTGCCGTTCGGCCCGGTGGGCGACGGCCGCCGTGACGGCGACGAGGTCGCGACCGTGATCCCCTTCGACGGCGGCCCCCAGGAGGAGGCGTTACGCACGCAGGCGGTGCAGGTGATCGGCGGGGACGCGCGGTGGATGGTTCTGGCCCCGGTCACCGAGCGCGGCGAGGTCATCGGGCTGCTGGAGATCTTCGTGGCCGTGGAGCCGGCGCCACAGATGCTCGCCGAGATCGCTCGGACCGCGCATGCGCTGGCGTTCGTGGTGATCGCCAACCGCCGCCACACCGATCTGTTCGAATGGGGACAGCGCACCACCACGTTCAACCTCTCCGCCGAGATCCAGCGCCGGCTGCTTCCCAGCGCGTTCACCTGCGAGGGTGGCTCCTTCACGCTGTCCGCCTGGCTCGAGCCGTCGGCGAGCATCGGCGGTGACACCTTCGACTACAGCCTCGCCCGGGACACCCTGCACTTCAGTGTCACCGACGCGATGGGCCACGGCGTGACCAGCGCGCTGATCGCCACCCTCGGCGTGGGGAGCCTGCGCAACTCCCGCCGGGCCGGGCACAGTCTCACCGAGCAGGCCGATCGGGCCAGCTCCGCGATCGCTGAGCACAGCCCGGCCCGCGGCGGCTTCATCACCGCGATCCTCGGTCGCCTCGATCTGCACACCGGGACATGCGACCTGATCAACGCCGGGCACGTCGAACCGATCCTCGTCCGCGACGGCGATCTCCACGAAGTGACGCTGCCCCGCAACCCCGGACTCGGCATGTTCCCCGGCCGCAAGTCCCGGGCCGGCGCGGTCACGCTCGATCCCGGCGACCGCGTGGTGATCGTCACCGACGGCATGAACGAGCGCCGGGCCGCCGCCCTCGACCTCAAGGCCCGGCTCCCATCGCTGGGCTCCCTGCACCCCCGGGAGGCCGCGCGGGCGCTGGCCGACGGCGTGCTCGCCGTGGCCGGCCCCACGCTGGAGGACGACGCCACCCTGATGATCATCGACTGGCACGGACACCACGGCCGGCCACGCCGCAGCAGCGCGGGCGCCGACGTCTCCGCCGCCGCCTCGACGGACGGCCGCTGACCGCACCGCGGCTACGGCCGGGTCGTCCGGCCCCCGATCCGGAACCGTTGCCGGCATGATCGAGGGCCACCGACTCACTGAACGCTACGGCTCCGCGGCGCGGGTCTGCATGCGCCGGCGATCAGGCTGGTGCGGGACGCCGCGTCCGCATCCGCAGGACCGCGACGACGATCACGGGCACCAGCATGAGGTGGCAGATCGCCAGCGCCGCCGTGCTGGCCGTGTCGAAGTCCGCGGGCACCGTCATCAGCGGGACCGTGACGACGGCCAGCAGTGGGCCGGCGATCAGCGCGGCCGTCGCCACCCAGCCGGCCCGGGGCGCCAGCAGCGCGACAGCGGTCAAGCCGATCAGCAGCGGAACCGCGCTGAACCCGGCCACGGTGAGCGCGTCCACCTCGGCCGGCTCGCCCCGCGAGGTGAACCGGTAGGTGGCGCCGGCGGCCCGGCCGATCGCGTACACCGCGAGGTTGAGCACGACCGCGGCGGTCACGCCGAGCGCGACCACCGCGGCCCGCGGCGGCTCAGACATCCTGGGTCCGGCGGGCATCCTGGGTCCGGCGGGTCAGGAACGCCTCGATCCGGGCGAACGCCCCGGCCCAGACCTCGCCGACGAAGAAATCACGGACCTCCGGTACGGGGAAGCCGCTCTGCACCACGGTCATCAGCGTCCCGCCGTCACGGGCCTCGAAGGTGATCTCGATACGGGTCTGCATGGTCATGCCGTCCGGGCTGGACCCGGTCGAGTCGGTGACCAGCCGGTGCGGGCGGTCGATCTCGACGAACGTCTGCGTCTCCCGGAACAGCGCGTCCGGGCTGGGACCCCAGACGGCGGTCTGCGTACCGCCGACCCGCAGGTCGACCTCGATCTCGACGATGCCGGGCTCCTCGTCGAGGATGCTGAACCAGATCTTCTGCTTCTCGGCGTCGGTGTAGGCGTCGAAGACCTCCTCCGGTGTGGCCGGCAGCTGCCGCGTCATCCGCATGTCGATGCTCATTCTCCGGGTCCTTTCCCGTCGTCCGATGGGTTCGTCGCGCGTTGCCGGGGTTCGTGTGGCGGGGTGCCGAGCGGCCGCGGTTCGCGCGGCGGTGTGCCGTGCGGCGGCGTCTCGTTCTGCCGTGTTCCGCTTCGAAGCGTGAAGAAGACGTCGAGGCCGTCCAGGCGGCGGGCCCAGAGCCGCTGGTAGAAGGCGATCCACGCCATCGCCTCGTCGAGCGGCGCGGGGGCGAGGCGGCACAGGCGGGCGCGGCCGACCTTCTCGGTCACGATCAGGCCGGCCTCTTCGAGGACGCGCAGGTGTTTCGTCATGCCGGTCAGGGTCATGCCGGTCGGCTCGGTGAGCTCGCCGACGCTGGCCGGGCCGTCACCGAGCCGGATCAGGACACCGCGCCGGACCGGGTCGGCCAGGCACGCGAACACCCGGTCGAGAGCGTCTTGCTGAACCATGCGGTTCACTGTACGACACTGAACCGGTTGGTTCAATGTCGTACCCGAAACGCGGGGTGTGGGAACTTCTCCCGTCCGGGGGTGGCGGCATGGTAGGGGTTTCCCCACCATCGGGACCATAGGTCGCCGTGTACTGCCCGCCTCCCCCGCCGACCAGGCTGATCCTCATGAGAATCAGTGGAGTTCCGGTGGTCGAGCTGACCGGCGTCACCAAGGCGTACCCGGGTGGCGCCCGCGCCCTGGACGGTGTTTCGGTGGCCTTCGACGCGGGCTCGTTCGCGGCCGTGATGGGCCCGTCCGGATCCGGCAAGTCGACGTTGCTGCACTGCGCCGCCGGCCTCGATCGGCCCGACGCCGGGCGGGTCCGGTTGGCGGGCGAGGACATCGGCGCGTTGCGGGAGCCGCGGCTCACCAAGGCGCGGCGGCGCCGGGCCGGCTTCGTGTTCCAGTCCTACAACCTGATGGACTCGTTGTCGGTCTGGGACAACGTGCTGCTCCCGCAGCGGTTGTCCGGTGCCCGGCCGGATCGGGCCTGGGCCCGGGACGTGCTGCGCCGGGTGGGCCTGAGCGGGCGCGAGCGTGACCGGCCGGCGCAACTCTCCGGCGGGCAGCGGCAGCGGGTCGCCCTGGCCCGGGCGCTGGCCGCCCGGCCGGAGATCGTCTTCGCGGACGAGCCCACCGGCGCCCTGGACCTGTCGGCGGGCCGCGAGATCCTGGCGTTGCTCCGCGAGGCCGTCGATGACCTGGGTACGACGGTCGTCATGGTCACGCATGATCCGGTCGCGGCCGGCTGGGCGGACCGGGTGGTGTTCCTGGCCGACGGCCGCGTCGTCGCCGACCTGGCCGACCCGACGCCGGAGAAGGCCGCCGCGCGGATGATGGCGGTGGCGGCGCGATGATCCGCCTGGCGTTCGGCACGCTACGCCGGCACCGCGGCGTCTACTTCGGCACGTTCGTCGCCGCGCTGCTGGCGATCGCCCTGCTGGCCAGCGGCGGACTGCTCCTGGCGTCGGTCCTGACCGCCCGGCCGCCGGCCGACCGGTTCGCCGCCGCGACCGTCGTGGTGGCCGGTCCGCACGAGGTCAGCGTCACCACCACCACGACGAAGAAGGACAAGGTCAAGACGAAGGTCAAGACCGAGCAGCTCACCGGGTCGGAGATCCTGCCGGCCGGCCTGACCGGCCGGTTGCGGACCCTGCCGCAGGTCACGGCCGTCGTTGCGGACGTCGCTTTTCCGGTACGGGCCAGTACGCCGGACGGCCGTGTGCTGCGCGGCGCGGACGGGGCGCCGGTGATCGGGCACGGCTGGGCTTCGGCGGCGCTGACGCCGTACACGTTGCGCAGTGGCCGGGCGCCGCAACCGGGTGAGGCAGTCCTCGACGCCGACCTGGCCCGGCGGGCCGGTGACACACTGGTGATCACGACACGGACGGGCACCCGGCAGGTCCGGGTCGTCGGCGTCGCCGCCCCGGACGGGCGCGACGGACTACCCGCGCAGGGCGCGATCTTCCTGGCCGACGCGGAGGTCGCCGCGGTCGCCGGCACGGCCGGCCCGACGGCGGTGGCTGTCGTGGCCGCACCCGGCGCCGACCGTGCCGCCCTGGTCGCGGCGGTGCGCGAGGTCGCCGGTGACGCCCGCGTGCACACCGGCGACGACCGGGCCCGCGCCGACCTGCCCGGGGCCGTGCCGGACTACATCGCGCCCATCTCGATCTTCGGTTTCGTCCTCGGTCTGACCGGATTCGCCGCCGTCTTCGTGCTGACCGGCACCGTGACGCTGGGTGTGCGGCAGCGGCTGCGGGAACTCGCGTTGCTCCGTGCCGTCGGCGCGACGCCGGGACAGTTGCGGCGACTGCTCGGATGCGAGAGCGTGCTGCTGGCCGCCGTGGCGGCGCTCGGCGGAGCCCCCCTCGGGATCGTGCTGGCCGAGGTGGTGGCGGAGCGGTTCCGGCAGCTGGGTGTGGTCCCGGCCCAGTTCGAGGTCCGCGTCCAGGTGTTCGTCCTGGTGGCCGCCGCGGTGGCGGGGATGCTCGTCACCTTCGCCGGCGCACGGCTCGCCGCACGCCGCGCGGTCCGGATCGCCCCGACCCAGGCGCTGACCGAGACCGCGACCGCTCCCACCGGCGCACTGCTGCCGCGCGTGGTCATCGCGGCGGTGTCCACCGCGGGCGCCGTCGCCCTGCTGACGTTCGTGCCGCTGGACGGGCCTCTGGGCATGGGGATGAGCTTCGTCGCGACGGCGCTGCTGCTGAGCGCTGTCGCGGCGCTCGGCCCGCTGCTGGTGCGCCTGCTGACCGGGCCGTTGTCGCGGGTCCTCGGAGCCGGCAGCGCCGCGGGCTGGCTGGCCGGGCTGGTGACCCGGGCGGAACAGCGGCGGGTCGCAGCGGTCGCCGTGCCGCTGGTCCTCATGTTCGCGGTCAACGCGGTGATGCTGCTCAACAACGCGCTGGTGGGCGACCTGACCGAGGCCGAGCAGACCGCTCGCGGCGCACCCGCCACGGCGCAGGTGTCGGCACCGGCCGGGCTCTCGCTCGCGACGGCCCGGCGGCTCGCCGCCGCCGACGGAGTGACCGGCTCCGCGACGACCCTGCCGACCCGGGTGGTCGTCGAGCAGGGCGGCAAGCCACAGGACTACCCGGCGCAAGGCCTGCTGACCACCGGAACGGCGCCGGCCCTGGATCTGTCGGTGCACGAGGGCGTCCTGGGCGGGCCGGGCACGCTCGCCGCGAGCGCCTACCTCACCCGGCAGTACGACTGGCGGATCGGTGACCACGTGCCGGTCTGGCTGGCCGACGGTCATCAGGTCCAGCTGCGCCTGACCGCGGTGTACGAGCGGGCCCGCGGCTTCGGTGACCTCGTCCTGCCCGCCGACCTGGTCGCCGCGCACGATCCCGGCGGGCTGGTCGGCGCGATGGCGGTGCGGTACTCGGGCGGCGTACCCAATGATCTTGCGGCTTTTCCCGGCGTGCGGATCACGCCTGCCGTGGCGGCGGCGACGCCCGGCGACGCCTCGGACCAGCAGGGCGGATGGGAACTGATGATGGTGATCTCCCTGGGATTCACCGCGATCGCGGTCGTCAACACGTTCGCCATCGCCACGGCGTCACGCCGGCGCGAGTACGCCGGGCTGCGCCTGGCCGGGGCCACTCCCGGACAGCTGCACCGGCTCGCGTGGCGCGAGGCGCTCATCACGGTGGGCGTCGGCCTGGCCCTGGGCGTGATCGTGACCAGCGTGGTGGTGGGGACGTTCAGCGCCGCACAGGACGGCGCTCCACGGGTCATCGTGGACCTCCCGACGTACCTGGGAATGATCTGCGGTGTCGGCGGGCTCGGGCTGCTCGCGGGCGTGCTGCCGATCCGGCTCGTCGTCCCCCGTCGCAGTCTGCCCGTTCTGGGGGCATGACGTGGCGGCCGGGATCGGTAACATCAGCGCGATGCTGCTGCGGACGGGGCGGGCCCTGGCGTACCTGATCATGGGCTTCCCCGCCGGTGTGCTCGGGTTCGTCTGGAGCCTGGCCGCCACGCTCGCCGTCACGCTGACCTCGATCACCCATCTCGGCGGGCCGGCTTTCCTCGGCGCCTCCTGGGTCACCCGCCGGTTCGCCGACACGGAACGGCGCCGGGCCCGGTGGGTTCTCGGCACACCCATCAATTCACCGTACGTTCCTGGCAGCGGCCGTACCGTCGGCGAACGCGTCCGGGCCGTGGCTGTCCAGCCCGCGACGTGGCGCGACCTGGTCTGGCTGGTCCTGCTGTTCCCGATCGGGCTGGCCGGCGCGGTGGCCGCGATCGTCACCGCCGCCGTGGAACTCGGCATCCTCACCGCCGTGCTGTGGGCGTGGGCGGTGCCGAACCCGCACGCGCCCGAGCCGATGCGATTCCTGATGACCACGGTTCCCGGCCGGCTCTGCCTGACCGTGCTCGGCATCCTCCTGCTGCCGGCGGCCGCCTGGCTGATCCGCACCCTCGGCCGGTTGCAGGGCCGGGCCGCCCGCGCCCTGCTGGCGCCCGGCATGCACCGGCACCTGGTCGACGAGACGGCCCGGCTGGCCGAGACCCGCCGCCGCGTCGTGGACGCCCAGGCCGCCGAGTTGCGACGCATCGAACGTGACCTGCACGACGGCGCCCAGGCCCGCATCGTGGCCGCCGGCATGACACTGGCCCTGGCCGCCCGCAAGCTCCGGCCGCGCGGACCGGACCGGCCCGCAGAGCCGGGCACCGGCGCCGCTCAGGCCGCCGCCGACATCGATCTGGCCCGCCGGCAGCTCGACGACGCCCTCACCGAGATGCGCCGTCTCGTCCGCGGTATCCACCCGCCGATCCTCACCGACCGCGGCCTGTACGCCGCCGTCGCCGCGCTGGCCGGGGACAGCCCGCTCACGGTGAGCGTCCAGGGCGACCCCGCGGAGCGGTACCCGGCCGCTGTCGAGTCCGCGGCGTACTTCGTGATCGCCGAAGGCCTCGCCAACGCCGCCAAGCACGCCGGCGCCGGCCGGTGCACCGTCTCGCTGGGCCGATCCGGCGACACCATCCACCTCACCCTCGTCGACGACGGCCACGGCGGCGCTGATCCGTCCGGGTCGGGCCTCGACGGGCTGCGCCGCCGGGTCGAGGCACTCGACGGCACGCTCACCGTCACCAGTCCGGCCGGCGGTCCGACCGCCCTGCACGCGGAGTTCCCATGCGCATCGTGATCGCCGAAGACCTGCTCCTGCTCCGGGACGGCATGGTGCGGTTGCTGACCGACACCGGGCACACCGTCGTGGCTGCCGTCGACACCGCGCCCGGTCTGATCGCCGCGGTCACCGAGCACCGGCCGGACCTGTCCATCGTGGACGTGCGGTTGCCTCCCGGCTTCCGCGACGAGGGCCTGCGCGCGGCCCTGGAGCTCCGGGCCGCCGACCCCGGCACCCGGGTGCTGATCATCTCGCAGTATGTGGAACGCGCCTACGCCGCCGAACTGCTCGCCGACGGCCGAGGCGGGGTCGGCTATCTCCTCAAGGACCGGGTGACGGCCTTGGACGACTTCCTCGACACGGCGGAACGCGTCGCCGGCGGCGGCACCGCGATGGACGCCGAGGTCGTCCGGCAACTGTTCCACCGCGGCAGCCGCAACCACGGCATCGACGGACTCACCGCCCGCGAGCGGGAGGTCCTCGACCTGATGGCTCAAGGACTGTCCAACTCCGCGATCTGCGGCGCCCTGTTCCTGGCCCCGGTGTCGGTGGAGAAGCACATCACCAACATCTTCGCCAAGCTCGACCTGCCGCCCGCGGACGACACCAACCGACGAGTACGCGCCGTCCTGACCTACCTCAATCAGTAGTCGGCCGAGCCGTCCCGGGCCGAGCGGAGATCCGCCGGCCCGTGGTGTCGCCGGGTCAGAAGGCGCGGCCGGCCACGTGCACCCGCTCGGCGGCATCGAGCGCACGGCGCAGCCCGGCGGCCGCGACGGGGCCGGCCGGAGCCTGCATCATCTGCTCGCCGGGGGTGGCCGGGTCGGCGAGGTAGAGGCGGGTGTACGCCGCCGCCTCCGGTTCGAAGCGCCAGCTCTGCGCGAGCGGGCCGGCGTCGACGGTGTCGTAGCCGAGCTGGTCGATCAGGGTGGCCGCGGCGCTCTTCGCCGCGGCGTCGTCACCGGCGATCGGCAGGGCGGTGCGGTCAGCGGCGCCGGCCGGGCGGGCCAGCTGGGGGATGTGGTGGGCCAGGATGTTGTTGAACGCCTTGACCAGTCGCGCTCCCCGGAAGTGCCGGTGGACCAGCTCGCTGGTGGTGATCTTGTCCTGGTCCAGCTCGGCGATCCGGCCGTCGCGGTACGGGTAGTAGTTGCTGGTGTCCAGCACGATCGTGTCGTCGAGCAGCCCGGCGGGGATGGCGGTGTGCGCCGTCAGTGGCACGGACAGCAGGACGAGGTCGCCGGCCCGGGCGGCCTGCTCGACAGTGCCCGCCGTGGCCAGCGGGCCGAGTTCGGCGATGAGCCCGGTGAGGCTTTCCGGTCCGCGCGAGTTCGCCACGACAACCGGGATGCCGGCCGCGACGGCGAGACGCGCGACGGCCGCGCCGATGTTGCCGCTTCCGATGATGCCAAGGGTGGGCATGTCCGCTCCAGCTGCAGATTCTCAGCGGAGGATGTCTCCGCTTCCACCTCAAAAAATACGGAGATAGCCTCCGGGTTGTCAACGTGACGCGATCGACGCCGGCCCGGTCCCGCCCGGCCGTCGGCAGCGGGCCGCACGCCCCGCCGCCGGTTCCGGCGCTGCCGATTCATCCGCCGGAAGCGATGCCCGCGGCGCCGCCACCGGGAAGCGTCGAGCCGAGCGATCGATGCGGGAGGAGGCCGGACCGGCGTGCGCTTTCACCAGGTGATGGAGTGGATCGTCAGCGGTTTCGAGATCACCGGGGTGGCCATCCTGGCGATCGGGTCGCTGTGGGCGCTGCTGTCGGCCTCGGCGACCCTGGTCAAGGGCGATCGGCAGGCCGCGTACCAGCGGGCCCGGCAGGACGTCGGCCGGGCCATCCTCCTGGGCCTGGAAGTCCTGATCATCGCCGACATCGTCCTGACCATCACGGTCGATCGCACGCTGGAGAGCGCGCTGGCACTCGGAATCATCGTGCTGGTGCGTACGTTCCTCAGCTTCTCGCTGGAGATCGAACTGGAGGGCGCCCCGCCCTGGCGCCGGGCCCCGCGGCCGGGCACGCCGGGAACGAGCCGTCGCACGCCTGGCCCGACGCTCTCCGAGGAGTCATCCGCTGCGGACGAAGCCGCGCGGCGCGCCGACCCATAACGTCGGCCGAGCCGATCTTATCGATTCATGGGCACCGATCAATTGCCGACCGAATCCACCCCGCGGCGCGCTCCGGTCCGGGCGCGGCCAGACAGGAGACCCGATCATGACCGAACAGACAACCTCACAGTACGGACGTACGCACGACAAGCGCCCCAACGGCTGGGCCGTCGGGCTGACCACGTTCGCCGGCGTACTCATGATCATGGTTGGCTGTTTCCAGGCCTTCGTCGGGTTCGTCGGCCTCCTGGAGAACGAGATCTACGTCAACACCCCGAACTACGTCGTGGAGTTCGACGTCACCGTCTGGGGCTGGGTCCATCTGCTGTTCGGGCTGGTGGTGCTCTGCGCGGGCTTCGCGGTGCTGGCCGGGCAGACCTGGGGCCGCGTCGTCGGCATCATCCTGGCCGGCCTCAGCGCACTGGCCAACTTCGCGTTCATCCCGTACTACCCGATCTGGTCCCTGGTGATCATCACGTTGGACGTCTTCGTCATCTGGGCCCTGGCCGCACACGGCCGCGACATCACCCGGTGAGCCGACCGGCCGTCCACGGCCGGGACGCAGCCGGCGGATCGGTCCCGGTCCGGGACCGATCCGCGCCGGCGTAGCTGTCAGTCGTCGCCGTGCGTCATCTCGTCGATGGCCACCGCGACGGCGAGCACCAGCGCCAGATTCTGGTCCGGGGCGATCTCGACACCGTAGGTGTCACGCAGCCGGAACCACCGCTTCGACACCTGCGCGACCTTGCGGCCGTCGTCGTTCTCGATCTCGTACTCGTGGTCGACGATGTTGCCCTGCGCCCGCAGGTCAGCGCCGTCCTCGACATCGACCTTCCAGCGCTCGCGCAGAGGCGAGACCAGCGCCTTGTGCACCAGCGCCATCCGGTCACCGTCCGGCCCCTCGATCGCCATCGTGCCGCGGATGTGCATGACCCGCTTCTGGATGGTGCACAGCCGCTCGCCCCGCATGTCCTCAAGGTGGAACGTCTTGCGCAGCCGCAGCGCCTTCCCGTCCACCCGGAAGACCCGCTCACCACGCTCGTCCTCGATCCAGAAGTCATCCCCGATCGAGATCATTTTCTGCCGCAGCTGGAAGCGGCGCGCGGTGCCGCCGTGCCCGAACGTCTCGCGCTCCTCGTGCCGCCTCGCCCGCCGGTCACCCAGTCCCATCTCGACGCCTCCGTCCCGCGGATGCGCAGGGCACCCACCGGCCCAGCATGACCCGCCCGGCCCGGCGGCACCTCACCCACCGCGGATGGGGTGGCGCCCCCTCACGCGGCGGCGTTGCCCGCCCTCACCCGTGGAGCGTTGCCCTCCTTCACGCGTGGAGCGTTGCCCTCCCTCGCGCGCCGGTGCCGCCGACCGGATCGGCGGTGGAGACGCGGAAGACCGCGACGTCGCCGGCCGTGGCGGCCACGGCCCAGCCGCCCGCCACGTCGAGTGTCCCGATCGGCCCCGCGAACAGGCCCGAAATCCGCGCGGCGCCGCTGCGGCCGATGTCGAGCAGCAACTTTGTTCCGTCGGCCATGATGGCCACAGCCACCCCGCTGGTCGCGAAGCCCGGAACGGTCACCACGCTCGTCATCCCACGGATCCCTGCGCGCTCGGCGATGCGTTGCGCATTGCCGTCCCCGCCACCAGACCGCGACGGTCGGGGCTCGTCCTCCTTCGGAGGCAGCGGCTGTGGATTCAGTGCGACGTCCTCAGCGCCTGACCCGGGCGGGGACACCACACCGATCGCCGTCACGGTGTGCACGAGGGTCCGCCCGGCTGCCCGGGTGGCGATCGTTGCGTTCCCGGAACGTGTGAGCCCGAGGACGGAACGCTGGAGCCCGGGCAGAGTGACATGGCGCTCGAACAACACGGTGCGAACGACGACGTGACCCTCCAGCGAGCGGCCATCGGCGCGGGCGAGCAACGCCGGTTCGACGGCTGCCGAGAGCGGGAGCAGGACCGGCAGGACGGCACGACCGCCGGCATCGGCGATCACATCGATGGAGTGCGTGGCCGATCGGAATCGGACAAGCTCACCCGCGTCGAGACCGATCGCTCGCACGAGCTGCACGATGAGCCCACCGTGGTCGTGGACGAACGCCGCCCAGCTGGGATCCTCGAGGGGCGGTGGCTTGAACACATCGACGTGCACGCCCCAGCCGAGGCCGAACCGGCCATGCTCCAGGGGAACGACACGGGGGCAGTCGGGGATGTCGTAGTCGCGAGCGTTGAGGACGCGTCCGGTAGCGTCGGTCACCGCTTTCGGCGGCACGCCGACGTTGACGAAACGTACCCCTCGAGCCGTGCGGACGATGAACGTCAAGGGCTGGGTCACGACGCCCGCGACCGCGTAAGGGATCGCGGCCCGAACGGTCGCGGACTCGAGAGCGGAACCAGTATCGGGTGATGACAGATACTGGATGAAGGAAGCTTCCGGGCTGCGAACCTCGACGCCACAGAATGCTCCACAGCCGTCGATGACCACCTCGCCGAACGATGTGGTGTCGCTGATCGTCGGCGGCTCGGCGGAGGGAGCCCCGTCGCCCGTCTGCGCGCCGATGGAGCACAGTTGAATCCTGGTCGGCCCGCTGAGTGCGGAAACCGTCAGGGTGAACGGCGGCTCGTACCGGCCCGGCATCGTCACGGCACCGCCGATCGTCATACCTGCCGGGGAACCGAAAATCGTGTCATAGCGGAATCGCACTCCGAGGAACTGAATGGACGACAGCGCCGTATCCATGACGAAGGTGTGGTCGCCGGCCGGTGTTCCGCCGAACTGGAGGGGGTCGAAGGCGTCCTCCATGAGGCTCTCCGCAATTTTCTCGACGAATCCCGGAACCAGGTCGGAGAAGACGTGCAGTGACCATTGAATCGTTGCGCGCAGTGCCGGCGCCGGCCCGGTCAGAAGACTGAGATCGATTTGCAGATCGACGCTGATTCGTACGGTGAAGATCCCCATAGTCAGTGACTGGTGGACCCCGAGGTCGACACGCGGGACAGCATCGACCGAGGAGTATTGGGCACTGATGGCCGCCACCGGTAGGCGTTTGGCGATCGACGGCTCAACTTTCGAACGGACGAGACGCTCGACCGCGGGCGAGTCGAGGAACAACGCCCAGTCCTGGCCGGGCAGCAACCGCGAGACAGGAGCGCTCGCCGCATCGAACCGGACGGCGACGACGCCGTCAGCCAGCACGATGTCGGCCTTCTGGATCAGCGTCACTCCGAGTAGGGCCAGCTGGGGGGTGAGATCGATGGACGAGGGCGGAACGAGGGATCGCAGTTGTCCCTCGATCTGATCGGGATCGACACCGATCCGCTCGGCAAGCATCCCGATGTCGGGCTTGACCGGGTTGAGCGTCAGCGTGGAACGGGTTGCGGCCTCACCCGTCGACGTTTCGAATTGGCTCAGTGTGACCTGCAAACGGAACGGGAGAGAAAGGCGGGCAGCCGCGTTCACGGCACCGTCCGGGACACCATTGGCGGCGGCGAACAGCTCCCCATCCGCGACAGCGAACACGTCGACCGGAACCCGCACCTCGACGGAGGACTGGACAACGCCGACGGTGGCCCCCGCCACCACGTCGAGATGATCGATGGAAAATCCCGAGAATCGGGGACAGCACGTGGCTCGGAGCTGCCGCCGCAGACTTCGTGACGTCAATTCCGCGAGCGATACGTCGCGGATCTGAAGTTCGACACTCACGGCGGGTCTCCCTAAATAGAGCCGGCATGGCACAGGCATGGCACCACCACTGACATCGCAACAGCTCATTCTTTCGCACGCTTTCTCGGCGCGGCCCGGGCATTCGCCGTCTCTCACTGCTTCGGCTGAGGCGGCCGGCTTCGGCCGAGGCGGCCGCCGAAACCTGACACGGCCGCGCGGCGGAACAGGGCTGAATGCCCGGTTGGTCCCGTTGACGCCCGGCCGCTGCCACTTGATGATGGATGCGTTCGTGGCGGCCGCCCTGCGCCACGGAGCAGGCGTACACGATTCGGCAACGGTGACGGCCCGCTCCCGGGGGCATCAGCCGACGGGCGAAGTGGAGCCGGACCTGGTGGCCGACGCGCAGCAGCCGAACCGGTCGAGCGACCTGACGGCCTCCAAACTCCTGCCCCCGCTCGTGCGGGCCGGCACGGTTCGCCGCTCGTCGTTGCTGGAGCTCCTCGTCGATGCCGACGCCCAGCGCATCGTGTCGGTGGTCGCTCCCGCGGGCTACGGCAAGACGACCCTGCTGTCACAGTGGGCCGACCGGGGCAACCACACGTTCGCCTGGGTGTCGGTGGACGAGGCGGACAACGATCCCAAGGTCCTGCTGACGTACGTCGCGGAAGCGCTCAACGCCGTCGAGCCGCTGAGCCCGCGGGTCTTCGACGCGCTCACGTCGCCGGCCAGCTCGATTCCCGGCTCCGTCGTGCCGAGGCTGGCGTCGGCGTTCGCGTCGATGCGGAAGCCGGTGGTCCTCGTGCTGGACGACGTGCACCTGCTGCAGGACCGGCCGTGCCGGGACGCCATCTCCATCCTGGCGGAGAACGTCCCGGACGGCTCCCGCCTGGTGCTGGCCGGGCGCACGGCCCCGCCGTTGCGCGTCGCCCGGCTGCGGACACAGGGCCGGATCCTGGAGATCAGTGCGGCCGACCTGTCACTGACGGCCACGGAGGCCGGCTCGCTGCTGCGCGAAGCAGGCGCCCCGTTGCGGGCGGACGACGTGGTCGCGCTCTACGCCCGTACCGAAGGATGGCCGGCCGGCCTGTACCTCGCCGCGCTGTGCCTGCGCGAAGGCGGCTCCGTCGACCGGGCGGTCGCCTCGTTCGGGGGCGACGACCGGCTGGTGAGCCAGTACATCGAGGCGGAGTTCCTGGCCCGGATCCCCGCTGGTCAGCGGGAGTTCCTGGTCCGGAGCGCGGTGCTGGAGCGGATGTCCGGGCCGCTGTGCGAGGCGGTGCTGGGCGTGGCCGGCGCCGCCGCGGCCTTAGCCGATCTGGCCCGGTCGAACATGCTGCTGGTGCCCCTGGACCGCCGCGGTCAGTGGTACCGCTACCACCACCTCTTTCGCGACATGCTGCGGGCCGAGCTCGAACGGTACGAACCCGAGCTGATCACCACCCTGCAGCGCCGTGCCGCGAGCTGGTACCTCGAGCATCACCTGCCGGAGGAGGCGCTGGAGTACTCGATCACGGCCGGGGACGTGGAGGCCACCGCCCGGCTCGTCGGCGAGCTCTGGTTGCCGATCTACTGGCAGGGCCGCCGCGAGACCCTGGAGCGCTGGGTCACCTGGCTGGAACGGCAGGGCGGGATCGACAAGCATCCGATGATCGCCGTGATGGCCGGATTCCTCTACACCGTGACCGGACGCCCGGTGGAAGCCGAACGATGGGCGAATCTGATCGACCACTGGCAGTACGGGCGACCGGGCTGGCCGGCCGATCCCGCCACCGAGGCGTACACGGCCACGCTGCGGGCCGTCCACTGCCGCCGCGGTGCGGCCCAGATGCGCGCCGACCTGGACGAGGCCGACGCCAAGTACGCGCTCGCGGGCATCGTGTCGCCGACGCCGGCCCTCTATCGCGGGGTCGCGTGCATCATGTCCGGCGAGCCCGGCGGCTGCGACGCGCACCTTCAGGACGCCGTCACCGTCGCCGAGCAGACACACGCCCAGGAGATCCTGGTCGCCGCCCTGTACCTGCAATCGATGCTGGCCATCGCCCGCGGCGGGTGGAGCCTCGCCCAGTCCCTGGCCGATCGCGCACGCGATGCCGCGCAGCACCCCGGGACCGAAGAGGCCCTGGTCTGGACGGTGCGGGCCCGCCTCGCGCTGCATCGCGGCGATCTGCCCGCCACCCGCCGCGCCCTCGCCGAGACGCAACGCCTGCGGCCCCTGCTCACGTACGTGGTGCCCTTCTACGCCGTCCAGGCGCGCCTCCAGCTGGTCCGCGTGCACATCGCGCTGGCCGACACGGCAGGGGCGAAGACGCTGATGACCGAGGTCGACGAGGTGCTTCGGCACCGGCCCGAGCTGGGCATCCTGACCGACGAGGCCGACGAGCTCCGGGCGCACCTGTCGACCATCCAGACGCCGGCCGAGCCGGGGGCCTCGTCGCTGACCGGCGCCGAACTCCGGGTACTTCCCATGCTCGCGACACATCTGACTCTCGGCGAGATCGGCGCCGAGCTGTACGTCTCGGTGAACACCATCCGGGCACACGCCAAGTCGATCTACCACAAGCTCGGGGTGGCGTCCCGCGCCAGCGCGGTCAGCCGGTCCCGCCAGCTCGGTCTGCTGGAGGAACTGCGGACGTGACGCGCCGGCAAGCAGTGACGGCGCGAACCATCCGTACCAGATGAGGCGCGGCCGCCGCGGCCGCACCATGCTTGCGCCATGCGGGGTGCGCCTGCGCCCGTGAGGCCGACGAGCGGGAGGCAACTGATGGACCAACAGCACCGGAGCGCGGCGGCACCATCGCCGTTCCCGCCGATCGCCGACTACGCGTTCCTGTCCGACTGCCACACCGGCGCGCTGGTGGCGCCGGACGGCGGAATCGGCTGGTTGTGCGTCCCCAGCTTCGACTCGCCCAGCGTGTTCGGCTCCCTGCTGGACCGCCAGGCCGGCTACTTCATGTTCGCGCCGTTCGGGACGAGCCACCCGGTCACCCGCAGCTACGAGCCGGGGACGAACGTCGTGGTCACCACGTGGCAGACCCCGACCGGCTGGATCGTCGTCCGCGAGGCGCTGACCATGGGTCCCCGCGACCGGCCCGACGAGGTAACCCCGCACACCCGGCCGCCGGCCGACGACGACGCCGATCATCTGCTGGTGCGCACCGTGCGGTGCATCGAGGGGACCGTCGAGGTCGAGCTGTCCTGCGAGCCGGTGTTCGACTACGGGCGGGTGCCGGCGCAGTGGACGCTCGTCGACGGCGACCGGCACACGGCCGACGCGACAGGCGCCGGTCAGACGATCAGGTTGCGTACCGATCTCGCGCTCGGTGTCGAGGGTGACCGGGTCCGGGGCCGGCATGTCCTTAAAGCGGGCGACGAGGCCTACTGCGTACTGTCCTGGGCGGAGGGCCTGGCTTCGGTGCAGGACGTCGCGGAGGCCAACCGGCGACTCGACGCCACCACCAAGTACTGGCGGTCATGGCTCAACGGCGCCCGGATGCCCGACCACCGCTGGCGCGAGGCGATCCAGCGCTCGGCGCTGACGATCAAGGGCCTGACCTACATGCCGACCGGGGCGACGGTCGCGGCGCTGACCACGTCGTTGCCGGAGACGCCCGGCGGCGAGCGCAACTGGGACTACCGGTACACCTGGATGCGCGACACCACGTTCACCCTCCAGGCCCTGCACTTCCTGCGGCTCGACTGGGAGGCCGACGAGTTCATGCAGTTCGTCACCGACCTCGAACCCAACGATGACGGATCCCTGCAGATCATGTACGGCATCGACGGCCGCCGTGATCTCACCGAGGCGACCCTGAGCCACCTGAGCGGCTACGACGGAGCCAGCCCGGTGCGCACCGGCAACGGCGCGTTCGACCAGCGGCAGAACGACGTGTACGGCGCCGTGCTGGACTCGATCCTGCTGCACACCCGGCACAGTCAGCGGCTGCCCCGGCGGCTGTGGCAGATCGTCGAGGTGCAGGCCCGCTGCGCGACACAGGTCTGGCGCGAACCGGACCAGGGCATCTGGGAGGCCCGCGGCAAACCACAGCACTACGTGTCCTCGAAACTGCTCTGCTGGGTGGCCCTGGACCGCGCGGCCAAGCTCGCCGAGATCCGCGGTGCCCCGGCCCTGGTGACCGAATGGCGGGCGACGGCCGACGAGATCAAGGCGGACATCCTCGCCCACGGCCTGACCGATCGCGGTGTGCTCCGCAAGCACTACGAGACCGACTCGCTGGACGCCTCCACACTGCTCGCCGCGATGTTCGGCTTCCTCCCGCGCGACGACGAGCGCCTGCACGCCAGCGTGCTCGCCATCGCCGACGACCTGACCGAGGACGGCTTCGTCCTGCGGTACCGCACCGAGGAGACCGACGACGGCCTGTCCGGCAAGGAGGGATCGTTCCTGATCTGCTCGTTCTGGCTGGTGTCCGCCCTGGCCATCGTCGGCGAGGAACAGCGCGCCCGCGACCTGATGGAACGGCTGCTGCGAGTCGCCTCGCCCCTCGGCCTGTACGCCGAGGAATTCGACGTCTCGACCGGCCGGCACCTCGGGAACTTCCCGCAGGCCTTCTCCCACCTCGCCCTCATCGAAGCAGCGGCCCGCATGGTCATCGCCGAAGCGCGCGAAGAATTCTCCTGACCCGTCGTGCTGGTCCTGAACGTGTACGCGCCTGTCGCCGCCAAGGCGGATGTGCTCGACGTCCTACGCGCCGAACCGTCCGCCGTGAACATCCTGCGAGGCGGCACGACAGTCGACGGCGGGCGGGTGCTGATCACCGCGGACATACCCGCCGCGAGTGTCGACTCCCTGCTGCCGCGGCTGGAAGCCACCGGTGTGCCCGGGGAGGACATCTCGATCGTCCATCGTGATGTCAGCCGTCCGCTGGGCACGCTGCACAGCAACGACCGGCCCTCGTGGAGCGGTGGCGCGCTGGCCTGGAGCGAATTGGCGATGGAGTCCCGCCAGTACGCCCGGGCGGTGCCCCAATACCTGACGTTCATGGGCTGCGCCGGGGTCATCGCGGCGTTCGGCGTCCTGACCAAGAGCTCCACGCTCGTCGTCGGGGCGATGGCGATCAGTCCCGACCTGCTGCCGCCGTGCGCGATGTGCGTCGGCCTGGCCGCGGCATCGGGCCTGCCGGCAGCCGCGATCCTGGCCGTGAACGTCGCCGTGCTGGTCCTGGCGGGCACCCTCACGCTGCTCGTTCAGCGACGCCTGGACAGATTCCACAGCGCCTCCCCGCCGCCCTCCGGCACCTGACAGGCTCCCGGGTCAGTGCGCGATTGCCGGTCGAGCGCCGCGCCGAGGAGAACGCCCAGCACCGCGGCCGTGCCCGGCACCGCCAGCGCCGCCCACCGGCGGCGGGCCGGCAGCCTGCGGAGACCAGCGACGACGCTGAGCGTGTCGACCGCGTCGACGACGGCGGCCCACCGGACCCAGCGTCGCAGTTCCGCGTCCGACCCCGCGGCGGCGACGACCGCGCCCAGCAGCGCGTCGCGCACGCCGAAGAACCTGATGTACGCCTCGGCACCGGGTGTGACCGCGTCCTCACCGGTGAGGGGCGCGCTGCTCGATGCCGGAGCGAACAGATGCGCCGCACCGATTCCGGCGCGCAGGACGCCGGTCAGCCGCCCGGCGGTGGTTGCCCTCATAGCTGACCCCCCGCACCGGCCGCGGTGCTCGCGTTGACCGCGGAGAGCGCCTCGATCACCCGGTCGCAGCGCTGCGTCATCGCGGCGGCCGTCTCGGCCGGGTGCGCGAGCCACCAGTTGACGACAGCGGTCACGACCGCCTCCCACACGTGGGCGCTCAGCGCGTGGTCCTGGTCGTCGGTGAGGCCACGCCCGGCGAGCACCTCACGGGTGCCCTCGACGGCCAGCCGGTGCAGCCGGTCCCGGTATCCGGACGCCGCCTCGTGGACTGCTGAGCCGGCCGGAAGCGTCGGGTCGGTGAGAATGACCCAGTCCAGGCGGCGGCCGTCGAGCGCGGCGAAGATCGCGGCGAGGGTCTCGCCGGCACGTCCGAGCGTCGTTCCGTTCTGGGCGTCGACGACGTGGCCGACCAGGTGCTCACCGGCGCGGTTCAGGCAGGCGAGGTACAGGCCCTCCTTCGAGCCGAAGTACTCGTAGACGAGCGGCTTCGAAATTCCGGCCCGCTGCGCGATCGCCGCCATCGAGGCGTACGCGAAGCCGCGCTCGGCGAACCCCTGCACCGCGGCATCGAGAATCTGCTGCTCACGGTCGGCCCGCGGAACTCCCTTGGTGCCGGCACCGCCACCGGTTTTTGCCATCTGCGCAGTCTGACATTCGGCCATGCTCGCGTGTGCCACCGGTCAGCACTCCCTTCGAAAAGAACTGACTCGGTGGTAACTTACCAGAGAGTCAGTTCGATAGCGGCACGAAGAGAGTGGGGTAACCGGTGGGTACGTACGACTACATCGTCGTCGGGGCCGGGTCAGCGGGCGCCACGCTGGCCGCACGGCTGTCGGAGGATCCGGGAACGACGGTGCTGCTGCTCGAGGCCGGCGGATCCAGCCGTCACCTCAGCGTCCAGGTCCCGGTCGCCTTCTCGAAGCAGTTCCGGACCAAGTACGACTGGGAGTTCTGGACCGAGCCCGAGCCGCAGCTCGGCGGACGCCGCCTGTACCACCCGCGCGGCAAGATGCTCGGCGGCTCCAGCGGCCAGAACGCGATGATCTACATCCGCGGCCACCGCTCGGACTACGACGACTGGGCCAAGGGCGGCGCGACCGGCTGGTCGTACGACGAGGTGCTCCCGCTGTTCAAACGCTCGGAGCGGAACTCCCGCGGCGCGAGCGAGTTCCACGGCGGCGACGGCCCGCTCTTCGTCCAGGACCCCCGCTCCCCCAACCGGCTGAGCCGCAGCCTGGTGGCGGCCATGATCTCCACCGGCCTGCCCGGCAACGACGACTTCAACGGCGCCGAGCAGCTGGGAGCGGGTCTGTTCCAGCTCACCCATCGCCGCGGTCAGCGGTGGACCACCGCGGACGGCTACCTCACCCCGGCCCGCAAGCGCGCCAACCTGACCGTCCAGCCGGACACCCATGTGTTGCGGGTGCAGATCGACGGCGGGCGCGCGACCGGCGTCCACGTCAGCCGCGGCGGGACCGTGGGGTTCCACCGCGCCGAGCGCGAGGTCGTCCTCTCCGCCGGGGCCTTCAACACCCCGCAGCTGCTCATGCTCTCCGGCATCGGCCCGGCCGGCCATCTCGCCGAGCACGACATCCCGGTGCTCCTCGACAACCCGAACGTCGGCGCCAACCTGATGGACCATCCCGTCTACATCCTCAACTACGAGACCACCGCCAAGGGCACCCTGGCCGGCGCCGAGTCACCGATCCACCTGGTGAACTACCTCGCGCGCCGCCGCGGGCTGCTGACCTCCAACGTCGCCGAGGCCGGCGCCTTCTTCCACACCCGCTCCGGCGACGAGGCGCCGGACATGCAGTTCCTCGCCGGTCCCAGCTACTTCTGGCAGCACGGCCTCGCCACGCATCCGCGGCCGGCGTTCGCCATCGGCTGCTCACTGGTCGGCTCGCTGAGCACCGGTCAGGTCCGGCTGCGCAGCGGTGACCCGCAGGCGAAGGTCGCGATCACGTTCGACTACTTCGCCGAGCCCGCGGACATGGCGTCGATGGTCACCGCGATCGAGCGGGCGCGTGAGGTCGCCGCCGCGCCGCCCCTGCGGGCCGTCGTCGGCAAGGAACTGCACCCGGGTACGGCCGCGCGACGCCGCCAGGAGATCGTCAGCGAGATCCGGCAGAGCGCGGAACACACCTATCACCCCGCGTGCACGGCCCGGATCGGCAGCGAGACCAGCGGCGTGGTCGATCCCCAGCTCCGGGTGTACGGCGTGGACGGTCTGCGGGTCGCGGACGCCTCCGTCTTCCCGCGCATACCGCACGGCAACACCCACGCGGCGGCGGTCCTGGTCGGCGAGCGTGCCGCGGACCTGCTGCGGGGCACCCGATGACCGGCGCCGCGGACATCGACCGGACGGTCGGCGACGCCGTCACCGCTCTGTCCAGAGGTGAGACCGCGTGGGGCGCGCTGCCGCTGCGGGGACGCCGGGTTCTGCTCGAACGGCTCCGCGGCCTGACGCTCGCGCACGCCGACGAGTGGGTCCGGGTGGCCGGCCGGATCAAGCGACTGGATCCGCGCTCCCCGCTCATGGGCGAGGAATGGCTCAGCGGGCCCTATCCGCTCCTCGCCGCGGCCGGGGCGCTCGCCGAAAGCCTGCGGGAGCTGGAGTCCGGTCGCGGTCCCGCCGACGGCCTGCGCATCAGCCGGGCGCCCGGCGGCCGGTCCGCGGTGCACGTGCTCCCGCACGACATCTTCGACCGGCTGCTGCTCAGCGGATACACGGCCGAAGTGTGGACGACGCCGGGAGTCGACGCCGCGACGGTGCGCGCCGGCGCCGGGCTCGGCCAGCGGACGCCGCAGCGCACCGGCGGGATCTGCGCGATCATGGGCGCCGGGAACGTCTCCTCCATCGCCCCGCTCGACACCCTGTACGCGCTGTACGCCCACAACCAGGTGGTGGCCCTCAAGCTCAACCCGGTCACCGATCCCCTGCTGCCGATCTTCGAGAAGATCTTCGCCCCGTACGTCGAAGCCGGTTTCGTCCGGATCCTCACCGGCGGAGCCGAAGCCGGCGCCGCCCTCGTGCACCATCCCGATGTGGCAGCCGTCCACATGACCGGCAGCGCCGTGACCCACGACGCCATCGTCTTCGGGGCCGGCGCCACGTCGCCCGGCCGCAGCCCGATCCTCACCAAACCGATCTCCAGCGAGCTCGGCGGGGTCAGCCCCACCATCGTCGTCCCCGGCGACTGGTCGGCGCGGGACCTGCGATTCCACGCCCAGCACGTGGCCACCCAGCGACTGCACAACGGCGGGTACAACTGTGTCGCGTCGCAGGTCGTGGTGGTCAGCTCGGACTGGCCGCAGAAACGGCAGTTCCTGCGGGAGCTGGAACGCGCGATGGGCGAGGCGCCGGCCCGGGACGCCTACTATCCGGGCAGCGACGACCGGGTGGCCCGGGTCCGGGAGCACTACCCCGCCGCGAAACCCGTCGGGCCGGCCGGCAGCCGGACCCTGGTGCTCGGCGTCGCGCCGGAGAAGGGCGAGTACGCGCTCACCGAGGAGTTCTTCGCCCCCGCCCTCGCGGTCACCGAGCTCCCCGGACGCGGCATCACCTTCCTGCGGGCCGCGGTGCGGACCGCGAACGAGTGCTTCGCCGGGACCCTCGGCGTCAACCTGCTCGTCGACCCGGCGACCCGGCGGAAACTGGGCGCCGCCTTCGAGGAGGCGCTCGCCGACCTGCGATACGGCACGATCGCCGTGAACGCCTGGACCGCGTTCGGCTACCTCACCGCCCGGGCCACCTGGGGCGCCTTCCCCGGCCACACGATCCAGGACGTGCAGAGCGGCATCGGGGTCGTACACAATGCCCTGCTGCTCGACCACACCGAGCGCACCGTGGTCCGCGGGCCGTTCCGCCCGATGCCGCGCTCCCTCGCGCACGGCGATCTCACGTTCGCCCCCAAACCGCCCTGGTTCACCGGCAACCGGACCGCGGCGGCCACTGGGCGGCTGCTCACCCGGTTCGCCGCCGAACCGGGCTGGTCGAAGCTGCCCGCGATCTTCCTCTCCGCCCTGCGCGGCTGATGCGCCGCGCCGCGCCGCGCCGCCACCGCCGCGCTCGCCGGGTGATCGCCGGCAGTCGTCTTCTTTGTTGCTACGTCCACTGTCTCCGATTGGACCCGCGCGAGCCGCATTGATGTCCAAGAGTCGACTGCTGCGGCGGCGATTACGGGTCTATTCTGAGCTGCGTCAATGGGATCTTTCTCGCGCATGTCGAGTATTGGATCGGTCAGATGATTGTTTGCAGCCGGTGTGCGCGAGAAAACGCTGACGAGGCACGCTATTGCCCCGATTGCGGTGATCAATTGCGCGGCGCGGACGCCGGCTGGAAACCCGGAAGGTCGTCACGGCCCTGCGCTGCGGGATCGACGGTTACCAGGAGCTGAGTGAGTCACTCGATCCGGAAATCCTCAAGGAATTGATGAACGTTTTTCTGGAGGATGCCGGACGGGTTCTCGATCGTTATGGGGCGACCGTGCTGCCGTCGTCCGGCGGCGTGATTCTGGCCGTCTTCGGCGTTCCCCGGGTGCACAGCGACGACGCTCTCCGGGCCGTTCGCGCGGCTCTGGACCTGGTATCGGATCTGCGCGGCCGCAACGACGCGTTTCACCGTGCCTGGCGGACGCGTCTGTCGCCGCGGATCGGGATCGGCACCGGTACGGTCGTGGCCGCCGACCCCGTCGACGGGCAGATGGCCGTCGCGGGCGACGCGCTGAATCTCGCGGCCCGCCTCGAACGAGCGGCCCGGCCCGGCGACATCCTGATCTCGGACGCGACACATGCCTTCGTGCGCGACAGCTCGACGGTCGAGCCGACCGCTCCGGCGTCACCCACCGGCCGGCAGGCGCCGATCCACGCGCTGCGCCTGCTCGGACTGCGCGGCCCGCGCGAGCGGGCGCCACATCTGGACGCCCCGATGGTGGGCCGCGAACAGGAGCAGGCCCTGCTGCAGCAGGTGTTCGAGCGTGCCGTCTCGAACCGGACGTGCCAGCTCTTCACCGTCCTCGGTGACGCCGGGGTCGGGAAATCGCGGCTGGTGCGCGAGTTCGCCTCGGCGCTGGCGGGCGGCGCGACGGTGGTCACCGGGCGGTGTCTGCCGTACGGCAAGGGGATCACGTTCTGGCCGGTGGCGGAGATGGTGCGGCAGGCCGCGGATCTGCACGTCGAGGAGACCGCCACGACGGCCCGAGCCAAGCTGCTGGACGCGCTCGGCGCCCTCGGCGGGCAGGAGAGCGCCCGGTCCGTCGCCGACCACCTTCTCTGCGTTCTCGGTTTGTCGGACACCGCGGCTCCGCTGGAGCAGATCCTCTGGTCGGTCAGCAGGTTCCTGGAGAGTCTGGCCCGGCGCGAACCCCTGGTCGTGATCTTCGACGACCTTCAGTGGGCCGAGCCGACCTTCCTCGACCTCGTCGACCACGTGGCGGAATGGTCCGGCGAGGTGCCGCTGCTGATCCTCTGCCTCGCCCGGCCGGAACTGCTCGAGAACCGGCCGGCCTGGGGCGGCGGCAAGACCAACGCCACCTCCATCCTGCTGGACGCGCTGAGCCGCGACGAGTCGGCGCGGCTCGTCGGCCATCTGCTGGACTACACCCCGGTGGCGCGGGACACCTGGAATCGGATCGGGGACACCGCGGCCGGGAACCCCCTGGTCCTCGAACAGCTGCTGGGCATGCTCCTGGACGAGGGGACGCTGCGGCGCGTGGACGGCGAGTGGAGCATCGCCGACCGGACCACGCCGACGATCCCGCTGCCGCCGTCCATCCAGGCCATCCTCGCCGAACGGCTGGAACGGCTGCCCCGCAGCGCACAGGCGCTCGCGCAGCGCGCCGGCGTCGTCGGCCGGGTCTTCTACCGCGGGGCCGTCGTCGAACTCACCGATCCCGAGGCGCGCGCCGGTGTCGAGGCCAACCTCCTCGCCCTCACCCGCAAGGGCTTCATCAACACCGCCACCTCGGAGCTCCTCGACGACGACACGTTCCGGTTCCGGCACATGGCGATCCGCGACGCCGCGTACGAATCGCTGCCCAAGTCCCAGCGATGGGCGTTGCACGAGCGTTTCGCGCGGTGGGTGCAGGACCGGCTGCAGGGCGGCGACCGGAACATCGACGAGCTCGTCGGATACCACCTGGAGCAGGCGTACCGGTACCGGTTCGAGCTGAATCTGCTCGACCGGCACAGCCGTGAACTCGCCGTCGAGGCCGCCGCCAGACTCGGCGAGGCCGGGCGGCGCGCCTTCGGGCTGGGTGATCTCTGCGCTGCCGCCACGCTGCTCACCCGTACGGTGGCCCTGCTGCCCGACGACGATCCGGAGAAACTGGAGGCGCAGGCGCTGCTCGGCAGAGTGCTCCGCTGCGCCGGTCAGTTCCCGCAGGCGCAGGCCGTCGTGTCGGACCTCATCGCCGGGGCGGCAGCCGCCGGCGACGAACGCCTGCGCGCCCAGGGCCTCGTCGAGCAGGCGTTCATCCAGCTCTACACCGACCCGGAGGGCCGCACCGAGGACGCGATGGCCTGCGCCGGTCAGGCCATCGAGGTGTTCGAACGGATCGGCGACCACCGCAACCTCGCCGAGGTCTGGAACCTGCTCGGGGTCGTGCACCTGATGCGCAGCGACATGACCGCCCGCCAGGAGGCGCTCGAACAGGCGCTGGACTACGCGCACCGGTCCGGCGACACCCGCAACGAGGCCTGGATCATCTGGGGCATCATCGGGTCGATGGCGCAGGGCGCGATCCCGGCCATCGACGCGGCCGCCTACGCGCAGGATCAGCTCGACCTGGCGCGTACGAAGGGATGGCGTCTCCTGGAAGCCGGCGCGTCGCTGCACCTGGGCCGGCTGCGTGCCTTCCTCGGCCGGTTCCGGGAGGCACTGGCACACGTGGTGCAGGCCCGCCGGCTGTGCGAGGAGCTCGGCCTCCCGCTGTGGGCGGCCAGCACCTGGCAGTACTCCGGGATGGTCGAGTCCCTCGCCGGTGACTGGACCTCGGCCGAGCGCCACTTCCGCCGCGGCTACGAGGCTCTGGGCCGGCTCGGTGAGCAGACCTACCGGCTGACCGGGGCGGCCTATCTCGCCGAGGCCCTGTACCACCTCGACCGGTTCGACGAGGCCGTCGAGCTGACCGACGAGATCAAGGAGAACGCCGCCTCGGACGACGTGCACACCCAGGTGCTGTGGCGCGGCACCTCCGCGAAGGTGCTGGCGCGCGGCGGCGACAGCTTCCGTTCGGTGGCGCTGGCGGAGGAGGCGGTCGCGCTCTCCCACACGATCAACGACCCGAACGTACGGGCCGACGCGCTCTTCGATCTCGCGGAGTGCCGCGGGCTGGCCGGCCTGCCGATCGAGGCGACTCAGGCGGCGACCGAGGCGCTGGCCCTGTACCGGGACAAAGGCAATGTCGTGAAGGCGCGGGAATGCCGTGGCTTCGTCGACGATCAGCGGTCCGCACTGGACCCGGCGAATGCGATGGAGGAATCAGATGAGCACCCCGACGACTTCGCAGAATCCGGTCAGGTTCCCGATTCCCGGGAGCGCGAGGACGCTGACCGGTAAAGAGCTCGAACTACGCGGAGCTACGCTGACCGAGAAGAGCCTCGGCGCGGAAGAGATCATCATAACCGTCGCGCTCGGCGATGCGTCGGATCTGCCGGAGCTCCAGAAATTCGCTGCGGCGAACCGGCTCACCGAAATCAAAACGGGCCTTCCCGCGAGATTCGTCGTGCTCCAGGGGACCGTCGCCGACATCGAGGCGGCCTTCGACACGGAATTGACGATTGCGCAGCAGCCGTCGGAGACACACGACCGGGCGGTTTCGCGCACCTTCCGGCGCAGGAAGAACAAGCCACTGTGGGTCCCGGAACCGCTTGCCGGCAAGATTCACGGAGTCTTCGGCATGGACAACCGGCTGGAGACCCGGATGCAGATGCATACGCGTCCCCGTCCGGAGTTCTTCGGGATGGAGAAGCCGGACGTCGAGCAGACCGTGCTCGACGCCCGGTCGATCGCGCAGGAGTTCGGACCCGAGGACGGCTCGGGGCAGGTCATCGCGCTTCTGGAGTTCGGCGGCCGGCTGGACAGCCGGTTCGTCGTCGAGGGTCAGCCGATCCACGAGGTCGATGTCACAGTCCACCAGGCGAGGAGGGTTGGCGACGAGCCCCGGGCCGACATCGAGGTGGGACTCGGTGTGCACGTGCTCGGCAACGTCGTCCCGCGCGCCGAGATCGTGATCTTCTACGCCGAGAACACCTCAGCCGGATTCATCCACGCCCTGGCCACGGCGATCCACGACGAACGCCGGCCATCCGTCATCTGCATCCCGTGGGGCGACCACGAGAGATCCTGGACCGCCCAGGCGATGCGCGTCGCCGACGAGCTGTTCGCCGAGGCGAACAGCAAGGGGATGACCATCTGCTGCGCGTCCGGGAACCATCGGTCCGCCGACGACGAGTCCGACCCGGAGGCGTTGCAGGTGGACTTCCCGGCGTCGAGCCCGCACGTCGTGGCCTGCGGCGGGACGATGATCCGGAACGGGCGGGAGGTCGTCTGGGAGGACAAGTCAGCACCGGAACTGGACAAGCCCGACCTCGGCAGCGGGGGCGGTGAGAGCACGCAGTTCGCCCGGCCCGAGTGGCAGGAGCGCTTGGCGGAGCGCGGGTGGACCCGGCGCGCCGTGCCCGACCTCGCCGGATACGCCGACGGCTACGAGATCGACCAGGACCCCCGGACCCCGCTGGCCGGGGGGACCAGTGCGGCGGCGCCGCAGTTTGCCGGCGTGATCGCCCGACTCAACCAGCGCCTGAACACCCGCGTCGGCCACATCACGCCGCTGTTGTACGCGCTTCCCGAGGACGCGTTCACCGACGTGCTGCACGGGGACAACACCGGTTATCCGGCGACCCCGGGCTGGGACGCCTGCACCGGGCTGGGCAGCCCGAACGGCAGCAGGTTCCTGGACCTGCTCGAGGCCGAACTGCGCCGCGAGTGAGATGCCATGCGGGTCGAGTCCGGCCGGCGGCCGCCCTGGGTCTGTGCCGTGCACGCCGGGCCGGAGCGGGTGGCGGGAGTGGGGGTGCTCGTCGCCGACCGGTACGTGCTGACCTGCGCCTGGGTGGTCGACCGCGCGCTCGGCCGCGATGCCGAACCCGATCCCCCGACCGGAACGGTGGACGTCACCTTTCCCTTCACGCGGCTGAGCGGGACGGTCCGGGCCCGGGTGGCGCCCGGAGGCTGGTTCCCGGGAACGGATGACGGCTCGGGGAACATCGCGGTTCTCGAGCTGACCGCAGAGCCGCCCGCCGATGCCGTGCCGGCGCCCGTCACTCTGGAACCGGCACGTCCCGGCAGCAGGTTCAGCACGGTGCGGTTCCCGCACAGGCCCGGCACCGGGCTGGTGTCGACGGGAGTGATCCGCGGGTCCAGCGGCCCGGCCGCATGGGTCAAGATCGATTTTGACGATCCGGTGCCAGGGCGCGAGGACGCCGGGGACGGTGGCGCTCCCGTCTGGGACGAGGACGCCCGGCTCGTCGCCGGCATCCTGGTCGGCCACGACCCGGCCCGGGACAGCCGCAGCGCGTTCATGATCCCCATGTCGGCGGTGCCGCGCTACTGGCCCGAGCTGACCGACGGCATCACCCCGGCGCCGGGCCGGGCGGCGAGCCGAGCGCCGGGCCGGGTATCGGGCCGGGTATCGGGCCGGGTATCGGGCCGGGTATCGGGCACGCCCGCTCCCGCGCACCAATCGGCGCCGGCCGACGACGACCAGCCGGCCGACGACGACCAGGGTGAACGGATCGCCGGATACACGGCCGACGACGCGGACACCGTGGACCGTCTCGGGTTCTCCCGCGACGTCAACACGCTCGCCGCGCTGCTGGCCTCCAACACCATCCAGCCGCCGCTGTCGGTCGGCCTGTTCGGCGCGTGGGGATCCGGCAAGACGTTCTTCATGCGCCAGCTCGAGCGCCGGGTGGCAGCGATCGCCGCCGCCGCCGAACAGGCCGCGCAGGACACCCCGCCGCGCGCCAGCTTCTTCTGCGCCCGGGTCGTGCAGATCAGGTTCAACGCGTGGCACTACGTGAACGCCGACCTGTGGGCCAGCATGGTCACCCGGGTCTTCGAAGGACTCGACGACCATCTCACCTCGGGTCCGGACCCGGCGGCCGGGCGCGGGTACCGCAGGCTGCTGGCCCAGTTGGAGACGTCGCGGGCCCTGCTGCGGGAAGCCGAGCAGGCGCAGGAGTCGGCGCGGCAGGATCTGGAACGGGCCGAGCAGCAGCGCGACGAGCGCCGCGCGGACTCCGAACGCCGCAACGTCGGTGAGATGGTCCGGGACAATCCGCAGCTGGCCACCGCGGCCGATGAGCTGACCGACATCCTCGGGCTCGACCGGACGCTGACGAGTCTGGCCGAGGTCCGGCAGGTCGCCCGCGACCTCGGCAATCTGCGGGGACGACTCGCGTACAGCTGGCGGGCCGTCCGCCCCCGGCGCGCCGTCGCGATCCTCACCGGTCTCGGGGTGCTGGCGGTGCCGGCGCTGGCGTGGCTGCTCAGCAGCCAGGAACAGGTGGCGGCGACCGCGTCGTTCCTGGTCACCCTGCTGGCTGGCGCCTCCGCCCTGATCAGCGTGGTCCTGCGGCGTGCGCGCGCCGCGCTGAGCGCCGCCACCCGGGTGCTGGAGGCGGACAACCCGGCTCTGGTGGCCGCCCAGCGCGCCGTCGAGGAGCAGCGGGAGCGGGTCCAGCGGCTGGAGCAGGAGGTCGCGGCGCGGCGGGACCCGCAGCCGTCCAGCCTCTACCGGTTCATCAACGAGCGGTACAGCAGTTCGGACTACCGGCAACACCTGGGCATCGTCTCGCTGGTGCAGCGCGACTTCGAGGCGTTGAGCGAGCTGCTGGCGGCGTCACCGGCGGACGACGGACCGGCCGGGCTCCCCCGGATCGACCGCATCATCCTGTACGTCGACGACCTCGACCGGTGCCCGCCCGACAACGTGCTGCAGGTGCTGCAAGCGGTGCATCTGCTGCTGGCCTTCCCGCTGTTCGCGGTGGTCGTCGGCGTCGACTCGCGCTGGCTGGAACGCTCGATGAGACGCCAGCTCGAGTCGTTCGTCGCGCTGGCCGACGCCGGACAGGACGGCGACGACGGTGATGCGTCGACGGCGCAGCGCTACCTCGAAAAGATCTTCCAGATCTCGTACTGGCTCCCGTCGATGAGCCGGGACGGTTACGCCGCGCTCGTGCGCTCGCTGCTCGACGTGCCGCGAGCCGACCCCGGCGCCGCGGACCGGCTTCGTCCGCCGGTCCCGCTCTCCGGCGAGCACGGCGTCGCCGCCGAAGAACCGATTGCCATGGGTACGGGGGAATCGCCGCCCCGCGCGAAACCCGTGGCGCCGCCGCCCGGGGCAGGGATCGACCTGACGCCCCGGACACTGCTCATCACCGAACGGGAACGCCGGTTCGTCGAGGCCCTGGCGCCCTTGATCTCGACTCCGCGGGCACTGAAGCGGCTGGTCAACCTCTATCGCCTGCTCAAGGTCTCCGCCGACGACGTGCCGGCCGAATCCGGCTTCCAGGCCCCGCTGCTGTTGCTGGGCATCACCGTCGGCTTCCCCGGTCAGGCGGGAGCCGTGCTGGCCGCGCTGCACGAGACCAAGGCGGAGACCTGGACCTCCTTCCTCGACGAGCTGCGGACCCGCACGCCGCCGGCGGCTCCGGGCGCCGGTCCGCACAGCCCGCCCGGCGAGACCCGGTCCTGGCGGCGGCTGTGCGCGGCCCTGGACAACGTTGCCGGGTCCGTCACGGTCAGCGACATCGCCCCGTTCCAGGACTGGCTCGGCCCGGTCCGGCGTTTCTCCTTCATCCTCGACCCCTGAAGGGGGGCCCGAGCCGCCCGCAGGATCACGGCGTCGGCGCTCGACCGCCCGGCCGAGCGCAAGGGACGTGAGATGGTGCCGCCGGTTGCCGATCGTGGAGCGGCGCGGGAGAGCTGGCGCTGAGTGCTCCCGCCACGGGTATCCAGCAGCACTGACGACCAGCTCGTCCTGCTCGGCTGGCTGTCAGCGTTCTCGCAGACCGGCCTGGACAGCACCCAGCGCCAGCCGGACCGGCTGAACCAGCCGGACCAGCCGGACCAGCCGGACCAGCTGGACCAGCTGGTCATCAGTGCTCCCGGGCGCGGCAATGTCCCACGGAACACGGCAATGTCACCCAGCGTGCGGACAACCGAGGTAAACGCCGCGCTTCACGGAAACCCGCGGCCGCCCCAGGCCCCACAGAATCACGCACAGTCGCAGCGCTCCACCATCGCCGGCCACCCACCGTGACACGCAGCGAAACCGGCACACCACCGATCGACGAGTTCCCGCATCGCGAACCCAGCGGCTCACCCACGTCTCCCGCTCGACCCCGGGTCCGGCGCGAGCCCGGGGGCCGGCGCGACCCCGGGTCCGGCGCGAGCCCCGGGGCCGGCCGCCGATCACGTCGGCGGGCCGGAGGCGGGCTGTTCGAGGTGGCGGCGCAGTTCCGCTGCCTCCTGCGCCCGGCCGAGCCCGTCGAGGATGGCGGCGCGTGTCAGGTGCGCGGAGCGCAGCTCCTCGTCGTATCGCTGCGGCAACTCGCGCGCGAGCTCGTCGAGGATGCCGATGGCTTCGGTGACCGATTCCAGGGCCTGTCGCAGGTCGGTTCCCAGGCTCGCGCACGCCCGGGCGTACGCGAGAAGTGACGTGGCGTAGTCCGATCGGTGAGCGTCCGGGTTCGTCGCGGCCAGCCGGCGCCGGATGCTGACGGCTTCCGCGGTGGCGGCCAGGGCCGGCTCGGTCCGGGTCAGCCCGGCCTGGATCGTGCCGAGCGTGGTCAGTGCCTCGGCGAGGCCGGGCAGGTGGACGTCCGGCTGGGCGGCGGCCAGCGGGCGCAGGATCGCGGCGGCCTCGTCCGCTGCGGTCAGGCCCGTTTCGCGGCGGCCCGTCTCGGCGAGGTGGCGGCCGTGGTTGCTCAGTCCGGCGGCCAGCCGGGGCAGATAGACCTGCGGGTTCGCCGCGGCCAGCCCGCGGTGGATGCGCACTGCTTCGTCACTGACGACGAGGGCGTGCTCGGGTTCGCCGCTCCGGGCGCGCCAGTTGCCGAGACTGTCCAGCGACACCGCGAGGTCCGGTAGGTGGGCGTCCGGGTTCGCCTCGGCCAGCCCTCGCCGGAGGAGCACGGCCTCCTCGGCCGAGGCGAGGGCCAGGTCGGGGCGCCCGACTGCGGCCTGGTGGTGAGAGAGATTGTGCAGGGACGAGGCGAGATCGCGGAGATGGGCGTCCGGGTTGGCGGCGGCCAGCCCGCGCCGGATGCGCTCGGCTTCCTCGGCCAGGGCCAAGCCCTGCTCCGGACGGCCCAGCTGGGCCAGGATCATGGCGAAATTGTGCAGGGACGCCGCGAAGTCGGAGAGGTAGGCGTCCGGGGTCTCCGCGGCCAGCCGGCGATAGATCTTCACCGCCTCCTCGGCGGGCGCCGGTGCCTGTTCGCGCCGGCCCTGCTCCCACCGGTACAGGCCCAGCCGGTTCAGGGATCGGGCGAGGTCGGGCAGGTGGGCATCCGGGTTCGCGTCGACCAGCCGGCGGCAGATGCCGGCGGCCTCTTCGCTCAGCTCCAGGCCCTCCACACCCCGGCCCGACCCGGACCGGATGGCGGCGAGGTTCGTCAATGACGCGGCGAGGCCGGGCAGGTGGGCATCCGGGTTCGCCGCGGCCAGCCGGCGCCGGATGCTCACCGCTTCCTCCGCCGGAGCGACGGCCCGGTCTCGCCGGCCGGACTGCCACAGGCGCATGCACAGGCTGTTCAGTGACGCGGCGAGGTCGTGCAGATGCGCGTCCGGGTTCGCCGCGGCCAGCCGGCGGTCGATGGCCAGGGACTCCTCGGCCAGCGTCAGAGCCTCCTCTCGCCGGCCCAGCAGGTTGAGGATCAGGCTGAGGTTGTACACCGAGACACCGAGATCCCGCAGGTGGGTGCCGGGGTCGCTGCCGGCCAGCCGGCGCCGGATGCGGACAGCCTCCTCGGCCAGCGGCAGCGACTGTTCGTACCGGCCCAGTTCGGCGAGGCGGCTGCACAGGTTGTTCAGCGACCGGGCGAGGTCGGGCAGCTGGTTCTCCGGGTCGGTCTCGGCCAGCCGGCGCCGGATCCCCACCGCCTCCTCGGCCAGCGGCAACGCCACGTCTCGCCGTCCCAGCCCGGACTGGATCAAGCCGAGATGGGTGAGTGAGGCGGCCAGATCGGACAGGTGGGCTGCCGGGTCGGTCTCGGCCAGCCGCCGCCGCAGGCGCACCGCCTCTTCGGCGGGGACGAGGGCCTGCTTGCCCTGGCCCGCGTGGTCGAGGCGCCGCGCGTGCGAGGCGTGCAGGCGGGCCTGCTCGGCGAGGTCGGTCGTCCGGGCCAGATGATGTCCGACCAGGACGCTGCTGATCGCGGCGGCGGCGATGTCGAGGTCGAGGTGCCGCTCGGCCGGCAGCAGGGGGTCCAGCGCCTCCAGGATGCCGGGATCGATGCCGGGGATGCCGGCCAGCCGGGTGAGGGTGGCGCCGCCGGCGGCCATCACCAGACCGGGCTGCTCGCGGATCATCGGGTACAGCACGCCGGTGGCCAGGTGCGGCCAGCGGCGGGCGGCTTCCACCAGTACGGTGATCGCGCCCGACGCCCCGACCGCCGGCGCCGCGGTGGCGGTGAGCAGGCCGGTGATGATCTCCCGGGTCCAGTCGCGTGCCAACCGGCTGTCCTCGCCGTCCCGGCCCGGGGTGGACAGGGCGAGCAGATCTTCGCCGAGCCGGTCGGGGTGCAGCGGTTCGAGGACCGTGCTCGCGCCGGCGGGCGGATAGCAGGCGAGGTGGTCGTCGATCACCCGGTCCGCGAGCGGGCCGCTGTCGGCGATCCCGGCCCGGTGCAGGGCCTGCCTGGCGTCGTGGCGCGGCTGGGCGCCGAGCAGCGTCGCGGCGACCACCGTACGGTGCATCATCTCGGGTGCCGTGGTGATCGGCGCTTCGGCCCGGGTGTGCAGGTGCTGCCAGTACCCCTGTTCCCGGCGCAGCAGGTACGCCGAGACCGCGCCCTGTCGCGTCGGTGGAACCTGTCCGTGCCGTGTCGCGTCGACGGTGGCCAGCGCGGACATGTGTACGGCCAGCACCTGCCCGAAGGCGTCGGTGGCCAGGTCCGGAGCGGGCCAGGTGGCGGGCGGATGTTCGAGATCCAGGGCGGCGGCGAATCGGTTCGCCGCGGTGCTGAACAGGGCGAGACGGTCGTCGGAGCTGTCCGCGGCCAGCGCGGGCAGGGCGAGCTGGTCCGCCGGCACGCCCAGGTCGCTGTCCACCCGGTCGGCGAGCGCCGGCCACCAGTACCCGTCGGAGCGGGCCAGCAGCAGCACGCGAACCCGGGCTCCGGTCCGGGAATGCAGCCCGTGCAGATGGGTGATCAGCGCCAGCAGCGCGGAGAAAGGCCACCGGTCGGCGTAGTCGACGACCGCCAGGAGCGCGCCGCCGGGCAGGTCGACCCGGGAGGCGTCGGCGCCGCTGACCGGAATCGCGGCCGGCGCGTGGGCGATCTGCCACACCGTCCATCCCGCAGCGGCGCATTGGATGCCGACTTCCGTGGCGAGCCGGGTCTTGCCCTGTCCACCGGCGCCGTGTACCAGCAGCGCCGACACCGGGTCGTCACCTCCGGCCCACTCGGCCAGCCCGTCGAGCGTTCGTTCCCGGCCGCTGAACGGCACGATCTGGTGGCGGGCCAGCAGGAGGCGGCTGGGCTGGGACCGTGCTCGTGCCGCCGGCAGCGGCACCGGCGTGTGATCGGCCGGGACCACCCGGTACGGCGGGCGGTCCCGGCTGATCGTCACGTCTCCGCCGGCACCGGCGATCATGATGATGTCGCCGAACACCACGCTGCCGGTGACCGTCTGCCCGGCATCCGGCGAGCTTCCCCATCGACGCCGGGTCACCGGTCCACCTCGGCGTCGCCGCCGATCCCGTCGATCTGCGTCACCTGTCCGGTCACCGGCGTGCGCGTCACCGACTGCCCGCCGCTGCCGGACGGTGGTGGCTCGACAGACGTGCCCGCCGCCGCAGAAGAGGCAGCCGGAGGCCCGGCGAGGGAGGCAGCCGGAGGCCCGGCGGGGAAGGCAGCCGGAGGCCCGGCCGGTGTGCCGGGGCCGACGCGCAGGTTCCCGTGGACGGAACGGATCTGGGTGACGCCGCCGGCGGCCGAATCGGTGACGGACTGCCCGCCCGCCTGCCGGCGGGCGTCGCGGACGCCGAAGATCGCCAGGCCGAGCCCGGCCAGGCCGACGAAGAGGGCGCTGACGCCGGCCCACTGGTCAGCCTTCTCCAGTCCTTGCCGGGCCAGGAACGTCCCCCATCCGGCAACGATCATCCCACCGGCGAGCACTGCCACCCACCCGCGCCTGCGGCCGCCTCGTGTCATCACACCATCATGGACGAAGCCGGCCACCATCGACATCGATCAGCCCGGACGGCGGCTCCACGCGGCATTGTCACAGGCCCAGGTAGATCCGACGAGCAGCATGCCGAGGCCTTCGGCGCGCAGGCGTTTCAGCACGGTGAGGATGTCCTCGCCGGTCCGGCCGGTGAGTCGCGGCCCGGGTCGACGCCGTGCCGGTCGGTCCAGGCGACCGCCAGCGCGGCCACCGGATGGGCGAGCCGGGCCCAGCGAACCTCGCCCAGCTCACCCCGGTCACCCTCGGGGCTCACCGGGAGCTGCCAGAACGCGGACCGCATGCCGAGGCCGGTCGCCTTGGCGTACGCCTCCTGCACGGTCCAGACGGCGCAGAACTCCCGTTCGCCCGCGGGACGGCCGCAGCAGCGCCGCACCAGCCGCGGGTCGAGTCGCGCCGGCGGCTCCTGGATGTCCACGCCGACCGGGCCGGCCGGCCACACCGCGGCCGCCAGGTGCCGGTCGGTGTGTGCCAGGGAGAGCCCGCACCGGGTTCCCGGCAGATGCGGGCGCTGCCCGGCGGGCGCGATGACCCGCCGGGCGGCGCCCGGGCCGAGGACGGTGCGGACCAGGTCGCGCAGCAGCGCGCGGCTCTGCGCGATCTCGGCGGCCCGCCGGGGACCGGCCCCGGCGGGCGGGCGCCCGGTGGTCAGCACGGTGATCGGCGGGCGGCCGGCGCCGGTCGGGACGACGTACCTCATGGCCGGCTCGGCTCGCCTCATGACCGACTCGGCTCGCCTCATGGCCGGGCCAGCTCGGTGGCGATCATGTCGAGCATCGTCTCGGTGCTGCCACCGGCGATCGCGAAGGCGCGCAGGTCGTCGGCGAGGGCGCGGATCCCGGAGCCGGCGGTCAGTCCGTCCGCCCCGCGCGCGTGCAGGCAGTGTTCGGCGAGTTCCGGCAGGAGCTCACCGACGGCCGCCTTGACCGCCATCGTGTCGCCGGCCGGAAGACGATCCCGCTCCCCGGTGGCCGCCACCCGCTCGACGAGCGCGTCCAGCATCCGCAGGCGTACGTCGAGGCGGGCCAGCGCGTGGCGCGCCGACGACCGTTCCCACAGCGGGCGGTCGTCGATCGACCGCTTCCGCAGGTGCTCGACGGTGCCGGTGATCAGCTCCCGGCCGAGCGCCGCCGACCAGACGCCGCCGGCGAACCGTTCCCCCGCGATGTGCTCGAGGAACGCCGCCAGGCCGCGGCCGACGCCGCCGAGGATGTGGCGTTTCTCCAGGCGTACCTCCCGGAACCGGACCGTGGCGAGACCGGCGCCGGCCATCAGGTCCGTCGGTGCGGGGGCCCGGCTGACGCCGGGCGTGTCCGCCGGGACCAGCACCGCGGTGAAGGCGCCGAAGTGGCGGCCGGGCCGGTGCCGGGCGAGCACGATCAGGTGGTCGGCGGTCAGGCCGTTGGTGACCCAGGTCTTCGCGCCGTCGAGCACGACGTCGCCGCCGGTGATCTCCAGCCGGGTGGTCATCGCGGTCAGGTCGGTGCCGGGGGCGCCGGCGTCGGTCGCCGCGATGGCACCGACCGACCGGCCATGGGTGGCGTCGTCCACCACCTCCGGCCAGTCCGGCCGGGCGAACCGCCACATCATCGGCAGGAACGTCGCGACGTGCACCACCACCGACAGCGCCGCTCCGGTCGGGAGGCCGGTGGTGACAGCGGGCAGTTCGGCCCGCAGCCGGGCGGTGTCGAGCGGCTGCCGGACCTCGCCGCGCAGGCAGCGGGCGAAGACCCCGGCACGCCCGCAGGACAGGACCGCGTCGTGCCCGGCCGGGCGCACCAGGGTGGCCGGCTCAGCCAAGGCGCACCTCCCGGTCCAGCAGGGTCAGCGCGCCGTTCGCGAGCAGCAGCCGGTCGTTGGCGTAGTTCAGGCTGGCCGACCGCAGATCCCGCAGGGTTCGTTCGAGCTTGAGCGGGCCGCCCCTGAGGTAGCCGAATCGCAGCCCGACCAGTTCGACCAGCTGGTCCACAGCCCGGTAGGCGCGTTCCGACGTCTCCACCTTCAGCGCGTTGAGGCGGATCTGGAACGCCGGGTCCTCGGCGGTCCGGGCATCGCGCAGGGCGGCGTCCGCCTCGGCCGTAACGGCGTTGAGGAACGCCGCGGCGACCTCCAGGTCCTGCCGTACCCGGGCCAGCCGCACCCGGACCAGCGGTGAATCGCTGGGCAGCTGCCGGCGGCCGGCCGGCGACCGCATCAGCTGGACCACCTCGGCCAGGGCCGCGCGGGCCGCCCCGAGCCAGCAGGCGGCCCAGCCGAGATGGCCGGCCGGGGCGAACGCGCGCACCACGACCTCGCGGAAACCGCCGGGCTCCCCGATCAGGTTGGTCGCCGGGACCGTGCCGTCGAGCTGCACGGCGACGCTGTGGGTGCCGCGCATGCCGAGCGGATCCCAGTCGCCCTTGGTCTCCATCTTCAGGTCGGCCCGGTCGGCGTAGACCAGGGTGACCGCGTGCGGCGGCGCGCCGGCGTCCTGTCGCATGGTGATCAGGAAGCCGTCGGCGTGCAGCGCGCCGGTGACGATCGGCGCGTCCCGGCGGACGATCAGCTCGTCGCCGTCGGTCTCCAGCGGCGCCTGGGCGGTCAGCAGGTGACCGCCCTTGCCGCGCTCGCTGGTCACCGACGCGAGGTAGACCTCGCCGGCGGCGATGCGCGGCAGCAGCGTGTCGCGCAGCGGCGATTCCGCGTAGGCGACGACGGCGGCGACCTGCTGGCAGTGCATCGCCCAGATCATCGCGGTGGACAGGCACGCGCCGGCCAGTTCGCCGGAGACCCGCACCAGATCCTGCAGGGTGCCGCCCGCTCCGCCGTACTCCGCCGGCACGAGCAGGCCCATGAGCCCGCTGCCGCGCAGCGCGGCCAGCGACTCGGCGGGAAAGGAGGCCTCGGCGTCGGCCCGGCCGGCGTTCTCGGCCAGCACCTGCTGGAGTGAGGTCATGACACCGCCTCCCGCTCGGCCTCGACGACGGCGAAGAGGCTGGTGGGCGTGGCGAACGTGTCGGCGGTCAGCCGGTCGTCGGGGAGCGTGACGTCGAAGCTCTCCTCGATGTCGAAGAGCAGCTCCACCGCCTGCATCGAGTCCAGCCCCAGTTCCTGCAGCCGGGCGTCCGGCGGGAGGGGCTGGTCGGTGCCGAGGTAGGGCAGGTGCGGACGCAGGACCTGCTCGAACTGGTCGTTCATCGCGCGTACTCCTTCGTCTTGTCGTTGTTGTTCGTCTTGTTGTTGTTCCCTGCGGGGATCGTCGGGGTCGGGGTCGTGACCGGGACCTCGGTGCGGTGCAGCGCCAGCCGGGACACGTGGACCGGCTCGCCGTCGTCGAGCACCACCTCGACCGGCGCGGGGTGGCCCAGGAACGCGAGCAGGCTGGCGGTCAGCCCGTAGGCGCCGACGTTCGGGATCTCCAGCAGATCGCCCGCGGCAAGCCCGGGCAGGGTCACCCCCTGCGCCCAGGTGTCCAGCGGCGTGCAGAGCGGGCCCACCAGGGTGTACGGCTGGGCGTCGCCCCCGGTGCCGACGTGCGGGCGGGGCTGCAGCCGGGGCAGCCGGCGCAGGCCCGCCATGCCGCCGAGGTGGTGGACACCGCTGTCGAGCACCGCGTAGGTCTTGCCCTTGGAGGTCTTGACGTCGACGACCCGGGTGATCAGTCGCCCGCAGGTGCCGGTCAGGTAGCGACCGGACTCGAACGAGACGCCGGGCCGCCCGTGCCGCCACCCGGCCAGGTGCTGGTCGAGCAGCGCGCTCAGCCGGCTCCGCAGCCCGGGGAAGGCGTAGCGGTCGCCGGGGACCGAGTACGGCGCGCCGAAGCCGCCGCCGAGGTCGAGTTCGGACAGCTCGAAGCCGAGCGCCGCCGCGATCGTGATGCTCTGCTCGTACTGCCGCAGCAGGGTGTCCTCGTCGGCGATGTTGGTGCCCATGTACAGGTGCAGGCCGGTGACCCGGCCGCGGAACCGCTCGGGCGCGGCCAGCACCGCGGACAGGTCGGTGCCGAACTGGGAGGCGGTGCCGGTCATCGCCAGCCCCATGCCGGGTACCGGCTGGTCGGCGTTGATCCGCAGCAGGCACTCGGTGGTCACCGCGGCGGCGCGGGCCGCCGTCTCGATGCGGTCCAGGTCGGCCGCCGACTCGGCGGAGAAGCGGCGGACCCCGGCGGCGAGGGCGCCGGCGATGTCCGCCCCGGTCTTGCCCGGACCGGTCATCAGCAGGTGCTCCGGGGGGAAGCCCGCGGCCAGGGCGGCGGCGAGCTCGCCGGTCGAGCTGACCTCGGCGTGGCAGCCCTGTCCGGCGAGCGTGCCGGCCACCACGGGGTGCGGGTTGGCCTTCAGCGAGTAGTAGAGGCGGTGCGGCCGGGGCAGCGTGTCGCGCAGCGCCCGGCAGGCGGCGCGCACCTCGGTCAGGTCGTACACGTAGGCCGGGGTGCCGAAGCGGCGGGCGATCTCGTCGGCGTTCATGCCGCCTCCCATCGGGCGCGCAGCGCCTTGCGGTCGACCTTGCCGTTGCCGTTGAGCGGCAGGTCCGTCTCGACGTGACAGAACGGCGGCACCCGCGCGTCGTCGAGCCGGGACCGCAGCTCCTTGCGCAGCCGGTCCTCGTCGATGTCGCCGGCGGCGATCAGCCGGGCCGGCTGTTCGCCGCGCGGGGTGAGCACCACGGCCAGCTCGACGCCGGGGATGTCCATGGCCGCCGCCTCCACCTCGGTGGCGCTGACCCGGGTGCCGCGCTGCTTGTACACGTCGTCGTCGCGGCCGGCGAAGTACAGATAGCCGTCCGCGTCCATCAGGCAGCGGTCGCCGGTGTGCAGCACCGGCAGGCCGAGCTCGTCACGCCGGAACCGTTGCGCGGTCAGCTCCGGCGCCCGCCAGTACCCGGCCATCACGTGCGGCCCGCGGACGACCAGCTCGCCGACCTCGCCGGGTCCCAGGCGCCGGCCTTCGTCGTCGACGACGAAGGCCTCGGTGTCGTCGAGGGGGCGGCCGACCGTGCCGGGCCGTTTCAGGTCCTCGTCCGGTTCCGAGATCGAGATCCGCTTGCACTCGGTCAACCCGAACATGGTGATCACCGAGAGGCCGGGCACCCGGTCGCGCAGCCGGGAGGCCATCGCGTCGGACAGGGCGGCGCCGGTGTTGGTGGCCAGTCGCAGCCGGGCGGGCGGCTCACCGCCGCGGTCGATGAGCCGGACCAGGGTGGCGGCCAGGCTGGGCACGGCCGGCAGCACGGTCGCCGACCAGCGGTGAATCGCGCTCAGCAGGGTGGGGCCGGCGTCGGCGGCCGAACCGAGGACCAGGTGCGCGCCGGCCAGCACGGCGAGATGCGCCTGGTAGAGGCCGTAGTCGAAGGAGAGCGGCAGGCAGCAGAGCACCACGTCGTCCGGCCGGTACCGCAGGCGGGCGGCGATGGCCCGGGCCGCGAAGAGGATCTGGCCGTGGGTGGAGACCACGGCCTTGGGCATGGACGTGCTCCCCGAGGTGTAGATCAGAGTGGCGGCGTCCTGGGAGATCCCGGTGCGCGTCACCGCCGACGCGCCGGCGCCGTCCGGCCGCAGCGGCCGCACCCGCGCCGCGGCCAGGCACTGCTGCTCGGCGGTGCCGTCGGTCAGCACGGCGGCGGGCGCGCAGTCGCGCAGGATGTGGGCGAGCTGGTAGTCGGTGGACTGCTCGTCGACCACGACCGCGCAGGCGCCCAGGCGGGTGATGCCGTACAGGGCGGCCACGGTGTCCGGCGAGTGGGCGGCGAGGACGACCACCCGGTCGCCGCGGCCGATGCCGGCGTCGTGCAGGTCGGCGGCCACCCGCAGGCTGCGGTCGCGCAGCCGGCCATAGGTCAGCGTCTCCGGGCCCGAGCTGACGGCGGGCCGGTCCGGGGTGGCGGCGGCCCGCTCGTCGAGCAGGTCGGGCAGAAGAGTGGCGGTCATGATGCGGTCACCTCCGGGGTGGCGTCGGTGCGGAGCCGGTCGATGAGCGCGGAGATCGCCGGCACGGACGAGAAGGTCTCCGGTACGACGTCCCGCGGCGGCACCTCGACGCCGTAGTGGTCCTCGATGCGTTCGAGCACGGTGACGATCGCCATCGAGTCGTAGCCGGGGACGTCGAACAGGGTTGCGGCGTCGCACACTGTCGCCTCGTCGACGGCGAGCACGTCGGCGACGGTCGCGGCGGCGAAGGCGTCGGTCGTACGGGTCATCGGGGGTCCTCCGGGTTTTCCGGGTCTTCCGCCGGGTTTTCCGCCGGCAGGCCGAGCAGCTCCGCGCGGGCGATCTTGCCGGTGCTGGTGCGGGGCAGTGCGGAGCGGATCGCGACGGTCGCCGGCACCATGTATCCGGGCAGCTGCTCCCGGCAGTGCCGCAGCACGGCGCCGGCGGTGACCGCGCCGCCCTCCCGGCCCGCCACGAACGCGTGCAGGGTGTGGGTGAGCCGGTCGTCGGGGCGGGCGATCACGGCCACCTCGGCCACGCCGGGATGCCGGCCGATCGCCGACTCCACCTCACCCAGCTCCACCCGGTAGCCGCGGGTCTTGACCAGGCCGTCGCGGCGGCCCAGCAGGTGCAGCAGCCCGTCCGGGTCGCGCCGCACGTGGTCGCCGGTGCGGTAGAAGCGCCGCCCGCCGATCGTGCGGAACGCCTTCTCGTTGAGTTCCGGCCGGTTGAGATAGCCGGGAGTGACGCAGTCGCCGGCGACCAGCAGCTCGCCGTCGTCGGCCACCCGGAGGCTGACGTCGCCGGCCGGGTGGCCGATCGGGATGCGGCTGCGCGTCAGGTCGGCGCGGTCCAGCCGGTACGAGGTGATCACGTTGGTCTCGATCGGGCCGTACAGATTGGCCACCTCGCAGTTCGGCAGCGCGGCCCAGAGCCGGGCGAGCGGCTCGGGCCGGAACTCCTCACCGGCGTACAGCAGTTGCCGCAGCGCGTCGAGCGGGGCGTCGGCGAGGTCGGTGCGGTGGATCAGCGCGGTGAGCGCGGACGGGACGGCGTACAGCGCGGTGATCCGCCGGCGCCGCAGGAAGTCCAGCAAGGCCTGCGGGAACAGGGCGGTGCGCTCGTCGACCAGGTGCAGCGTGGCGCCGGCGGACAGGCCGGCGTACAGGTCGTAGACCGGCAGGTCGAAGTGGAGCGGGGCGTGCACCGCGACGGCGTCCTCCGGCTTGAGCGGGAAGGCGCCCGCCGCCCAGCCGACGAACGCGGCCGCGTTGCGGTGGGTGATCCGCACGCCCTTGGGGGTGCCGGTGGACCCGGAGGTGTAGAGCAGGTAGGCGTCGCTGTCCGGGTCGATCGGCGCCGGCTCGGACGGGCGGTCGCCGGTCGCGATGTCCCGTGGGTCGGCCGGCAGTGTCAGCACCGGCACGCCGCAGCCGGAGAGGTCGTCGCCGCCGCCGGCGAGCACCAGGCCGCAGCCGGCGTCCCGGAGGATGAAGGCGCGCCGGTCGGCCGGCATCGCCGGGTCGACGGGCAGGTAGGCCCGGCCGGTGGCGAGCACCGCCAGGAACGCGACGACGGTGCTGGGGCGCTTGGCGGAGAGCACGGCGACCGGGCGGCCGGGCGGCGCCTGCGCGTTCAGCCGGGTGGCGAGCCGGGACGCCGCGGCGATCAGATCGGTGTAGGTGACCGGCACGTCACCGGCGATCGCGGTGGCGTCGCCGTGCCGCCGCGCGGCGTCGAAGACGTCCAGATGCACGGGTGTGGTCATGAGTCCTCCTCGAGAAGCCGGGCCGCCGTCGCGTACTCCGCCCGCGCGGCCGCCCGGATCCGGTCCAGGACCGCGTCGGGGGCGGGCCGCCCGCGGCGGACACGGCGGACGGCGAGGTACGCGGCCTGCTGCGCCCGGTCCCACGCCGTGACGACGTCCTCGGTGAACCGGTCGTCGGCCAGCCAGCGGGCGTGCAGCCGGCGGGATCGGGCCAGCAGCCAGGTCTGCAGCGCGAGGTTGTCCACCTGTTCGGCGGTGAGCTCCCGGTGCGCGGTCAGGAAGCGGTCGAACACCCCGCCGTCGATCGCCGCCCGGATCTGGCGCGCGTTGGCGGCGATCCGCTCGCCGGCCGGCACCGGGCGGGGCGCGCCGGCGGGCTCCAGCGCCGCCCAGCGGACCGACCCGTCGGCCGCGGTCACCGCGGCGTCCAGCTCCGGGACGGCGATCGTGGTGACCGTCGGCGCGGCTTTGCCCCACTCGGTGACGTTGTCGTACGGGTCGGCGATGGTCACCGCCGTGTCGTCCTGCCCGGTCACCACGAAGCCGTGGCTCATCCGGGCGTGCCCGAAGTAGGGCAGCCAGGGCAGCGCGAACGCGTCGCCGAGGACCAGCACGGCGTCCCGCCGGCGCCAGGCGTCGCGGGCCTCGGCCGGACCGCCCGACCGGTGCCACACCGGTCGCAGCCCGGTGCGGGCCGCCACCCGCTCGTCCAGATCGGCCGGGGGCAGGTCGAAGCGGGGCAGGCCGCCGTCGGGGGCGGCCGGCACGGCCTCCCAGTCCTCGGCCAGGCTCGGATGCGGGTCCTGCACTCCGGCGTGGACGAGCAGCGCCGCCAGCGGGCCGGAGACGCAGTCCAGAACCGCGCCGTCGACCGTGCCGAGCACCGTGTCCCATCTCGCCGGTGCGGCCGTCGTCATGTCGAATCACCTCGCTCTCAGCTCCTGTTCGACTTCCAGCAAATGCGCACCGCGGTACGGCGGCAACGCGATGACCGCAAGCTGAATCGCACCGCTGGCACGATGCGGACAACGCGCTGGTAGACACGGCGAATCCGAGCTGACCAGAAGCGGCAACGGCTGCTCTGGCACTTTCCGGCCAGTGCCCGCCCCTTGTCGCTTCCGGTTCGGCGCGATGCCATGGGAAAGGAATTCCACCACCCGTACGAGGAGGGTCTATTGTGGATACCGCCACCATTCCGGAAATACCGCAGGAGGTTTTCCGCGACGTATTGGGAACGTTCGCCACGGGGGTGACAGTGGTGACCGCGCCGGAGGCCACGGGCGCGACAGTGAATTCGTTCACCTCGGTCTCGCTGGACCCGCCACTGGTCGCCTTCTGCCTGCGGTGCGGGTCGCGGACCGGGGCCAGCGTGCGCCGGCACCGCCGGTTCGCGATCAGCATCCTGTCGAGGGATCAGCAGGACGTGTGCCAGCGTTTCGCCCGCGCCGAGCCCGACCGCTCCCCCGCCGCCCGGCAACTCGTCGACGCCGCCGGGGTGCCCGTGGTGCGCGACGCCCTCGCCCATCTCACCTGCACTCTTTCCAGCATTCAGCGGTACGGCGACCACGACCTGGTCGTCGGCCAGGTCCGTGCCGCCCAGGCGCCGCGCGCCGGCGAGGAACCCCTGATCTTCTTCCGCGGCGGCTACCGCTGAGCCCGCCGCGACTACCCGGAACGGAGTTTGTCAATGGAGCATCTGACGTTGGAGAACCTGGGTCCGCTGCGCTGCGTCGCGGTGACCGGCGGCCTCGGGTTCGTCGGCCGTCACCTGGTGACGGCACTGCGCCGGCAGGGGGTCGGCGTGCGGGTCCTCGACCTGTCCGACGGGCCCGGCCGGCACGCGACAGGCGTCGAGTACCGCCAGGTCGACCTGCGCGATCCGCGCGCTGTCGCGAGCGCCATCGAGGGGGTCGACGTCGTTTTCCACCTGGCGGGGAATGCGAGCGGGACTCGTTCCGTACACAATCCGAGGTTTGATTTCGAAGCGAATGCCGAGGCCACTTTCACGCTCGCCGAGGCGCTCCTGAACACCGACGCCAAAAGACTTGTCTATATGTCCTCGGCAATGGTCTACGGCCGTCCGCAGGCCGCGCCGATCCCGGAGGAACACCCGCTACAGCCGTTCGTTCCCTACGGCGCGTCGAAGCTCTCCGGCGAGTTCGCGCTCCGGGCGTTGCACGAGTCCCGCGGCCTGCCGGTGGTGATCGGCCGTTCCTTCACGATCTACGGACCCGGCGAGGACCCGCGCACCGCGGGCGGCGAGGTGTCGCAGTTCCTGCGCTGGCACCTCAACGGGCTGCCGATCCGGATGACCGGCGACCCGGACCGCAAGACCCGCGACTTCAGCCACGTCAGCGACGTGGTCAGCGCGCTGCTGCACCTGGCCTGCCGGGCAGCGGACGGCGACGTGGTCAACATCGGCACCGGCCGGGAGGTGTCGCTGCGGCAGCTGGCCGACGTCATCGGCGAGGCCACCGGGCGGGCCGCGACGCTGCTGGCCGACGACACCATCACCGACGACACCTACCGGCACATCGCCGACATCAGCCGGCTGCGGTCGCTGGGCTTCCAGCCGGCGGTCGACCTGCCGGCCGGTGTCGCCGATCTCGCGCGGCGGCTCGGCGCCAACCCGGAACTGCCCAGCGTGGACACCGTCTTCCGGGCCGAGCAGGAGTTCACCCCGACCCGGATGGAGGTTCCCACATGCTAGCGCTGCACGGCGGATCGCCGGTCGTCACCGAGTCGATGATCGGCGCCTGGCCGCAGGTCACCGACGCCGACCGGCAGGCCGTTCTGGCCGCCATGGACGAGTCCACCCCGTGGCACTGGCCGATGCGGGTCGTCCAGCAGCTCGAACGGGACTGGGCCGGGTACACCGGCGCGCGGCACGCGCTGGCCGCCAACTCCGGCACCGCGGCCCTGCACATGTGCATCGCCGCCTGCGACATCGGCCCCGGTGACGAGGTGCTGGTGCCGGCCGACACGTTCCTGGCGTCCGCGTCGTGCGTGCTGCAGGTCAACGCCGTGCCGGTCTTCGTGGACGTCGACCCGGTCACGTACAACATCGACCCGGCCCAGGTCGAGGCCCGGATCACCGAGCGCACCCGGGCGATCGTGGCCGTCGACCTGAACGGCCTGCCCGCCGACTACGACGCCCTGCACGCGATCGCCCGCAAACACGGCCTGGTGGTCATCGAGGACGGCTCGCAGGCGCACGGCGCCACCTATCACGGACGTCAGGTCGGGGCGCTCGGCGATCTGGCCGGGTGCAGCCTGAACGGCTCGAAAACCCTCTCCGCGCTCTCCGAAGGCGGGCTGTTCACCACCGACAACGACGAATGGCGGGAGAACGCCGCCCGCGTGCTGATGTTCGGTGACGAGATCAAGGGCAAGAAACGCGAGTACAACGCCCGGATGATGGGCTGGAACTACCGGATACACTCGCTGGCCGCCGCGTTCGCCGGATCCCAGCTGAGCCGGCTCGCCGAGATGACCCGGATCCGCCAGGAGAACGGCGCCTACCTGTCCGAGGCGCTCGCCGGCGTGCCCGGCATCCGCACACCGGTGGTGCCGGACGACCGGACGCACGTCTACTTCTTCTACCCGATGATGGTGGACGCCGCCGCGATGGGCTTCCCCGAGCACAGCGACGAGACGGTGCGCCGGGCGCTGAAGGTCGCGTTGCGCGCCGAGGGCGTTCCGGTGGACGAGTGGCAACCGCAGCCCATCCCGGGCCAGACCCTCTTCCAGGAACGCCGGGGGTACGGCAAGGGCTGCCCGTGGACCTGCGGCCCGTCACCGTCCCGCGTGCAGTACCACTCGTCCGACTACCCGGTCGCCGAGGACATCTGCCGGCGCCGGCTCGTGCTCGGCGGCAGCGTCGCCGGGTTCGGGCCGCCGAACGGCCGCGACCTGATGCAGCGATTCGGCGAGGCGTTCCGCAAGGTGGTCGTCGAGCACCGGTCCGAACTGGCCGTGCTGGTCAAGGAGGAGGCCGGATGACCGCGACGCTGACCCGCCCGCCCACCGCCGGGCGGCTGGACCTGGACGACATCTCCGCGACCATCGACGCGGAGATGCGGGCGGCCCGGGTACCCGGCCTCGCCCTGGCCGTGATCGCCGGCGGCGAGGTCGTGCACGCCGGCGGGTACGGGGTGACCAGCGCCGACTCTCCGATGCCGGTCACCGGCGACACCCTGTTCCGGCTCGCCTCCGTCACCAAGATCCTCACCGGTGTGGCGATCATGCGGCTGGTCGAGAGCGGGCGGCTCGACCTGGACCGCCCGCTCGCCGAGGACCTGCCGCGGCTACGGCTGCGCCGGCCCGGCCTGGCCGGCCGGATCACCCTGCGCATGCTGCTGAGCCACACGTCCGGCCTGCCCGAGGGCTCGGTGGAACGGCCCTGGCGCCAGGAGCGCCGGGAATGGGAGGGACTCGGCGACCACGTCCACGACGATCTGCGCCGGCTGCCGTCGGTGGGCGAGCCCGGCGAGCTGTACTACTACAGCAACCTGGGGATCAACCTGGCCGGCTATCTCGCGCAGGAGGTGACCGGCACGCCGTTCCCCCGGCTGCTCGACGAGCTCGTCATCCAGCCGCTCGGCATGGAGCGGACCACGCTGGACCCGACCGTCGCGATGACCTATCCGCTCGCGCAGCGCCACCGCCTCGACGAGGCCGGCCGGCTGCGGGTGCGCCGGGACGGCGGCGACAACTGCGGGTTCCACCCGTCCGGTTACGCGTTCTCCACTGTCGCCGACACCGCCCGGGTCCTGCAGCTGCACCTGGCCGGCGGGGTGTTCGCCGGGCAGCGCCTGCTGCGGCCGGAGACGGTACGGGAGATGCAGCGCCCGCACGTCGACCTGCTGCTCGCCCGGCCGCTCGGATACGGCCTCACCTGGCTGATCGAGCCCTCGTACAAGGGGATCCGGCGGGTCGGGCACGAGGGCGTGCTCCGCGGGTACTGCGCCAAGGTGGTGTTCGCGCCCCGGGAGGGCGCCGGCGTGGTGCTGTTCTACAACCACGAATACAACGAGACGCCCCGGTTCTTCGCCGCCCGCGAACGCATCATCGATGCCGTCTTCGACCGCGTGCTAGGCCTGCCCGACGGGCCGGCCACGGCGCCGGGCCCGCCGACCGGCTCGTTCGACCCGCGCTGGGCCGGCGAGTACGGGCAGATCCTCGGCACCGGCACGGCCGAGCTGTCGATCCGGGACGGGCGGCCGCACCTGCGATACGGGCCGGCGGGCGACGGCGTCACGGTCCCGCTGCGCCAGACCCGGCCCGGCGCGTACGAGAGCGTGCTCGCCGACCGGGAGTTACCCGCGGTGCCGTGGCCGCGCACTCCCTACCTCATCATCGACCGGGTCTCCGTCGGAATCCCCAGCGGCTCCGCCGGGTACATCGCCGTCAACGGGCAGCCCTACCGGCGGCTCAGCGGCCCCGGCGGCTGAGCCGTGGCGCAGCATCGCGGTGGCGGCGATCATCGCGGCCACCGCGATCACCGCGGCGCCGGCGAAGGCGAGGTGGTAGCCGGCCAGCACGTCCCCCGGGCCGGCCGGGCCGTCGCCGGCGACCGCCGCGGTCCGGATCGCGGCCGCCGTCACCAGCACCGAGACGCCGACCGCCACGCCCAGCTCGCTCGCCGTGTTGATCATCCCGGAGACCACGCCGGGCTGGTCCTGGACGGTCCGGGTGGCGACGCTGAACGCGGCCAGCGCGGCGAGACCGTTGCCCGTGCCGAGCAGGACGAACGCGGGGACCGTCACCGGCAGCGGCTCGCCGCCGACGGTGAGCAGCAGGGTGAGCATCGCGCCGGCCGCGATCAGCAGCAGCCCGCCGGCCAGGACACGGCCGACCGAGAACCGGCGGATCAGGGCCGGACCGGCCAGCGAGGAGAACACCACCGCGAGGTTGAACGGCAGGAACGCCAGACCGCTCGCTGTCGCGCTCATGCCGGCGATCTCCTGCAGCAGCATCGAGCACAGCAGCAGCACCGAGGTGGTCGTGGCGGTCACCGTGCCGGCCACCAGCAACCCGGCGAGCAGCAGGCGGCGGCGCAGCAGCGCCGGCGGCATCAGCGGCGCCGCGCTGCGGCGTTCGACCAGGGCGAACAAGGCGAGCACGAGCAGACCGGCCGACGTGGCGATCCACCAGCCCGCACCGCCGCTGTCGATGCGGGTGCAGCCCAGGATGACCAGCGACATCCCGGTGGTGATCAGCACCGCGCCGGGCACGTCCAGCCCGGCGGTCCCGTCGCTGCGCGACTCGGGCAGCAGAGTCTTGAGCAGCAGGAGCCCGGCCACGCAGAACGGGATGTTGGCGAGGAACAGCCACCGCCAGCCGACCTGGTCGGCGACCAGGCCACCGGCCACCCAGCCCGACGCGCCGCCGGCCGCCTGGGCCGCGGTGTACCAGGCGATCCCGCGAGCCCGGCGAGGACCGGCCGGCAGGATCGTCACCACGATCGCGAGCGCCGAGGAGGCCAGCGCCGCCGCGCCGCCGCCCTGCACGGCCCGCGCGGCCAGCAGCACCAGCGCGGTGGGCGCCACCGCGCAGGCCAGCGACGCCGTACCGAACAGGGCGAGACCGACACCGAAGAGCAGCCGGCGGCCGTACACGTCGGCGGCGCGGCCGGCGGTGATCAGCGTTCCCGCGAAGACCAGGGTGTAGCAGGTGATCAGCCACTGCGTGTCACGATCGGCGAGGTGCAGGTCGGCCTGCACCGACGGCATCGTGATCGTCACGACGGTCACGCCGAGGACGACCATGAACTGGGCCACGCAGATCAGCACCAGGGCACCCGTCGCACGCCTCACGCGTCCGCCTCCTCACCGACCCAGCCCAGGGCGTGTGCCCGCACACCGGCCTGGAAGCGGCTGGTCGACTGCAGGCGTTGCAGCAGTTGTGACACGAGGCGGCGCACGGTGCGCACCGACACGCCCAGTTGCCGGGCCAGCGCCTCGTCCTTGAGGCCCAGGCTCAGCATCGCGAGTATCTCGCGTTCCGCGCCGCTCGGTGGCTCGGTGGCGGCGACCGGCCCGGCCGGCGCCTCGTCGCTCAGCGGCAGCGCCCCGTTCCAGCAGAAATTGAACAGGGAGCTGAGGGCCGCGGTGACGCCCGCGTCGCGCAGCACGAGCACGGAGCCGCCGTCGGAGACCGCGGCGAGCCGCTCGTCGGCCAGCATCAGAAAGGTCGGCGCGCGGTCGAGCAGCCGCACCTCGGCACCGGCCGCCACGGCCTGGCGCACGTGCTCCCACCGCCCGTCGGCCCGCCGCCCGTCAGCCGAGAAGATCATCCGGGTGTGCACCCGGCGTTCGAGGGCGCGCCGCTCGTGCGGCAGGACGAGGGCCCGGAACTGGTCGTCGGGCGAGCCCGGCGGATGCACGATGCGCAGCGTGTGCTGGGCCAGGCCGTAGAACTCCCGGAGGAAGACGTGCGACTGCTCCGCGTTCCGGGCCCGCTGCATGTCGTTCTGCTCGGCCTCGTGCCGGACGTACTCACTGAGCAACGGCCCGATCTGGCGGCGGACCGCGGCGGCCTGCCGGCGACGACGAGCGGCCTCCAGGTCGGCCTCGGCGACCCTTTCCTCGAGCACCGCCTCGGGACCATACGCAACGATCTCGGCGATGCCCCGCTGACGCCGGATCAGGCCTTTCTCCACCAGGCCGGCGATGGTGCGCTCGACCTCGTCGAGCGGCACCTCGGCCGAGCGCGACAACTCGAGGTCGCTTCGCCCCGGGCGAACCAGGATCGCGCGGTATATCCGATCTTCGTCATGAGCCAGCCCGAGCGCTTCGAACACTCGTCCCCCCATCGATGCCCGTCACCTGGTAATGATCAGCCACCCCACGATCCAGTGACCAACTCTAACGACGCCTCCGGTGCCTGACAACTTGAACGGCCAATTGTTCAGTCTGTAAACGAACGGTTAACGGGATTGGCTTTAAGCGTCTTCATCCCCTTTCCGAACGACGAAACAATTGCTTTTCCAGACTGCCCAGAAAGCAGCATGAGGACGCCCCCGGCCCGGGCGCAGGCCACGTCTCGCCTGGCCCACAATGCCACTTAGCTTAAGTTGATCGTGACTGGGAGCTCCGCATTCGCCCGCGAAATCCGGGCCTGCGGGGTGATGCTCGCCGGGGGTGGAGGCCAGTCGCGCAGTCGGATCGTCCCGATGTCGCGGGTCGTCGCGGGTGGTCGCTGGCACGGATCGACTGGGCCGCCCCGGCGTCTGGTCCGCCGGGTCGCCACGTTGCCAGGTAGCCACATCGTCAGGTCGCCGAGTTGCCAGGTGGCGCGCGGTTTCGCCCGCCGGGTGCACGGATCGACGCGTCTGCGTCCGGAGGTCTCGCCGAGCCGACCCCGCGTCACGATGCGTGACTGCCCACGAGGAGCGCTACGGGGTGTGCGGCATTCTGCGGGGCCTCCCACGTCCGCGGTTTTCCGGAAAGCGCCGGCTTTACCCCGGATGCCGGCACACCACGTGACGATCCAGGGGTAGTCAGGCGGCTGCGAGGCGGAGCATCACCCCGGACTCGTCGCTTACCAGTGCCAACTCCGAGATCAACTTGAGCTGAATGGCATTGCGCCTCGCCCGGTGAGCACCGAAGAAGCGCTCACTTATCGAGAAAACCGGGAACCAGCGTGTAGCCATGCGCACGAGTCGCTGCCAGAAACTGTTTCCGCCGCAGATAAGCAGGATGCGCACAATCTCATCGCCACTGATTGATCTGACGAATAATCTGCGCGACATGCGGCTGCGACACGGCGACCATCGGCAAATCCGGCCCTCTTCCTCCGCCTGCACCGGCTCGGAGATCCACGCGTGTTCGGCCTGCACCGGTTCGGAGATCTACGCGTGGATCTCCGGGCACATCGCGTTGGCCATCCTAGGAACCTAACCTGCACCGGCCCGGCTCGACACCGACGCGGCCGCGGAGCAGCGCACCCCATCGGCCGCATCGACCTCCGGCGCTGCCGGCCCGGCCCTGCTGGGAGCGGTGACACTCGACGGCGTACCGGAGAATGTCGCCCTTGGGTTTCGCCGGGCGGCGACACCGGCGGCCTGGCCCTGCTCGCTTCCCTGGCCGACACGCTGATGCCCGAGGCCTACAGAAGGGCGGACCACTCGTGGCGATGAGCACCACGGCCGGATTCGCGCTCTCGTTCGTCCTCTCCATCCTGTGACCGACCGACCGCCCGACCGTCGGCGGCGGCGGCGACGACGACGACGACGGACCCACACGGCGCAGGGCCGGGGCGGTGATGACCCGCCCCGGCCCTGTGCTGACGTGTTCGCCCTGTTACTTGAACACGTCCTTGATCTTCTCGCCGGCCTGCTTGACCTTCGAGCCCGTCTGGTCGGCCTTACCTTCGGCTTCCAGCTGCTCGTCGTCGGTGGCCTTGCCAACGCCTTCCTTGACCTTGCCGCCGACCTCTTCGGCCTTGTTGTCGACCTTGTCGTCGAACGCCATCGGGCACCTCCAGGTCGTAATGGCTACACCCTGTTCATACCCTCACCGGCGACCGGCAACCCCACGGTCAGGCTTCGGTGCGCCGTTGGTCAGGAGCCCTGGCCCGGTGCCGGCCGCAGCATCGGCAACAGCGTCTCCCGCGCGAAGGCCGCGACGGCTCCCGGATCGTCGGCCTCCGCCACGCCGTGCGGGGTGAGCAGTAGCGACACTGCGAACCGGACGATCGCCTCGGCCGCGCGATCGACGTCGGCGGGCGCGATGCGGCCGCGATCCCGCCAATCCCTCAGGCGCTCCGCGATGAGCGATCGATAGACCGCGAGGACCGGCCCCGCGTTGATCGTCAAGGCCGGCAGGAGGAGCTCCGGCTCACGATGCAGCACGCGGTCGAACAGCGGATGGCCGCGCACGTAGCGGACCAGGAAAACGAACCCGGCTTCGATCGCCCTGGCCGGGTCCTGCTCCTGGCCCAGAACGTCGTCCAGCGCTTCGACGCCGCGCCGGGTCTCCGCCTCGATGACGAGCTCGATCAGATGGTTCTTCGTCCCGACGTGGCGGTAGGCGGTGGCCCGCGCGAGTCCGACGCGTCGCGCGACATCGTCGATGCTCGTGCGACGGATCCCGACTTCCGAGAACTCCTTCAGCGCGGCTTCGAGAATGTCGTCAAGGACTGTCATAGGTCGAGGGCGCGGTACCGGGCGGACATACCCGCAGCTTACACTCGCTCGTCGTCACGGCAGGCGAGCGCTTCGCGCGAACCGGAGGGCGTGATCCCAGCTCGCCCGCTCAGAGATCATCCGACGGTATTTCATGATCTGGCCGGGCCGGTCGACGGTGAGGCAACCGACCAGACGGGCGCCGCGGCGGTACAGGGCGAGCAGCCGTTCACTGCCGGGTTCGCTGACGACGCTGACCTCGTCGGCCTGCGGGACACCGACGAATTGAATCCGCTGCCCGTACCAGACGGACCAGAAGTAGGGCACGGTCGACAGGGCGGCGCCCCGCGGCCCGATGGCGTTGCGCGCCGCGGCGGCACCCTGCTCGACAGCGGTGGCCCAGTGCTCCAGCCGCATCAGTTCGCCGTCGAAGAGCGCGTTCGGCCAGTGCGCCACGTCGCCGGCGGCGTAGACGCCGGGCAGGCCGGTCCAGAGTGTCTCGTCGCAGAGAAGGCCGCCGTCTCGCTGATGCAACGCAGCGCCGGATTTCGCCAACCACCCGGTGCTCGGGGTGACGCCGATACCGGCGATCACGAGATCGGCGGGCAGTTCGGTGCCGTCGTCGAGCATGACGGAGCGGACCTGGCCGCCGGCCTCGGTGATCCCGGTGACGACGGCGCCGCAGCGCAGCTCGGTGTCTTCCCGTTTGTGCAGTGCCGCGAGGGTGTAGCCGACTTCCGGGCCGACCGAGCGTGACAGGGGCACGTCGAGGGCCTCGACGATGGTCACGTCGAGACCGCGCATCCGAGCGCCGGACGCGATCTCCGAGCCGATGAAGCCGGCTCCGATGACGACGGTGCGGGCGCCGGCGTCGAGCGCCGATCGCACGGCCCTCGCGTCGTCGAGAGTGCGCAGGGTGTGCACGCCGCGGACGCCCGCCGCGCCGGGTAGGGCACGGGCCGCGGCGCCGGTCGCGATGACCATGGCCGAGTAGTGGATCGCCTCCTCTCCCACGGTCACGGTCTGCGACTGCGGATCGAGGGCACTGGCCGGGACGCCCAGTTTGAGCACCAGGCCCAGTTGTTCGGTCAGGTGCCGTTCGGTGCGCAGCCACGGCACCGCCGCGTCACCGGGATCAAGGAATGCCTTGGAGAGCGGTGGCCGGTCGTACGGGAGGTGCTCCTCCGCGCCGACCAGGACGATCTCGTCCTGGAATCCGTATTTCCGAGCCGTCTCGGCCGCCCGGAGCCCGGCCAGCGAGGCACCGACGATGACGAGTCGATTCGCTCTTGCTCGATGTGTCATGGCTCAGGCTTCGACGATCTTTATCGCCTGGTACGGGCAGCTGGCGGCCGCGGCTTCGGCCGCTTCCCGCCGGTCCTCGCCCAGCCGCTCGACGAGCTGCTTCATGGTCCCGTCGTCCTGCACCTCGAAGAGATCGGGTGCCTCGGCTTCGCACAGGGCGACTCCGCTGCACTTCGCATAGTCGACGTTCACGCGCATGTCCTTCTCCTCAGCTGAGAAACGTTGAGACGAATGAGTCTATGCGTCTCACGCCCATCGGAGCGTGCCAACATGAGACTGACAGACTGTTGCGTCTCTCCGTATCATCGATGCATGAGGATCCCTCGGAAATGCGGGGGCGGCTGCTACCGCCCTTCGACCGGTCTTTGCGGAGTCCGAACTTGCCGTTGGACTTCTTGTGCCACTGGAGGTTGTTCTCCCGCATGTACTTCGCGTCGCCCGCCGCGGAATCGGTGATTATCGGGAGCAAGCCGGTCAGGTCGCTCGCGATCACCGGCGAGTTGTTGGCGTACGCCAGGTCGCGGGCTATCGGGCCGCGGTGGCGATGGCGTGGCCGAAGGCGGCCATGCCCCGGGCGTTGGGGTGCAGCGGGGCGGCGGGGCTGGCCGGGACAAGTCCTTCCACGTATCGCTGCGCGGCCGGGGCGCAGGTGTCGTGACCGGCGCTGATCGCGGCGAGGTCGACGTACGTGGCCTGGTGCTCCCGGGCCTCCTGCTCGATTGCCGTGTTGAGGTCGGCGACCAGCGACTGGACGTAGTCGGCGTCGCGGGCCCAGATCGGCTGGGCCGGGAAGCAGCCGCCCGGCCGGATGTAGGTGGGGTAGCCGGTGACGACGAGCGTGGCCTGCGGCGCCCGGCGGTGGATCTCGGCGAGGGTGGAGCCGAGCGCGGTGGCGAACGCGGCGATCCTCGCCCTGGCCGGGTTTCCCTGTTGCTGCTGACGGTCCGCGCAGGACGTGCCGAGGGGTTCGCGCAACAGGTTGACGCAGCCCAGCGCGAGGGACACCAGTTCGCTGTCGTTGCCGCCGACCGTCAGGGTCACCAGGTCGGTCGTGGTGCGCAGCGCGGTGAGCTGCGGGGCGATGATGCCGTACTGCCGGCCGGACAGGTCGGGCAGCTTCGCCGCTGAGCAGGTCACGTCGGTCAGCCGTGCGCCGAGCAGGTTCGCCACGACGCGCGGATAGTTCTGACTGCGCGATCGCAGGCAGAGCAGGTTCCAGTCCGGCACTCCGACCAGGGGGCCGGCGGCGGCCGAGTCGCCGAGCGCGACGTAGTCGAGGGTGTCGGCCCGGGCGGCCGCGGTGGTACCGAGAACGAGCGCGACGGCCGTGACGAGCACGGCGACGGTACGGCTGAGCGGGCGTAGGCGCATAGCGGCTCCCTGGACGAGTATTACCGGCGTGTTACCGACCCATTTAGGATCGGTGCCAGGCCGGGGAGCCCGGCCTGGCAACTTGGCCAGATATCGAAGGCGGCTGTTGTGACCGAGCACAATGGCGTGTCCGCGGCGCTGCTCCGGCGACTGCGGACGGAAGCGCCCGCTCTGGCCACCGCCGCCACCGCCCTGCTGGCGCAGGAGCTGCCCGTCTACCGGCGATTGCCGGCCGAGGAACTGCGCGGCGACGTGCGCCGGATCGTCGAGGAGACCATCCTCGGCTTCGCCGAGTTACTGGCCGGCCGGCCGTCCGTCGACCCGCGGAGACTGGCCGGCGCACGTGCCTCGGCGGGCCGCCGCGCCGAGGAGGGCATTCCCGTCGACGCGGTCACCAGCGCGTACCACGTCGGGGCGCAGGTGTGCGTGGACGCCATCCGGCCACACGCGACAGCTGACGAGATGACCGTGCTGCACCGCGAACTGCTCGGCTACCTGCGCATCATGCTGGCCGAGGTGATGGCCGGATACCTGGAGGAACGACAGGCCCTGATCGGTGAGAGCGGCGCCGCGCGGCAGAGCCTGCTGTCCGCGCTGCTGGACGGCGGTGACAGCCGTACCGTGGCGCAGCGCGCCGGGATCAGCCTGCCGGCCCGGTACGCGGTGCTGTCGCTGGTCATCGCGGCGCACCCCGACGAGCAACATCCCGACATCGACGCGACGGTCGCCGCCCGCCGCAAGATCCGCCGAATCACCGCGGAACTCGACCGCCGGATCGGCCAGCCGGTCCTCGCCCGCATCGCCCCGGACCAGGCCATCGTCCTGCTCCCCGCGACGGCGCCGGCCGGCGGGCCCCTCGACGGCGACAGCGGGACCCGGCTGCGGTCGCTGATCGACGCGCTCAGCCGGGCAGCGGAAGCGCCCATCCTGGCCGGGGTCACCGCCGGCCCGCCCGACCAGGTGCCGGCGCTCGCCCGGCAGGCCGCCGAGGTCCGCGACGTGGCCGCCGTCTTCCGCCGCCCGGCCGGGCTGTACCAGCTGGGTGACCTGCTGCTGGAGTACCAGCTGACCCGGCCCGGGGCGGCCCGCGCGGAGCTGGCCGCGCTGCTGCGCCCGATCATCGGCAAACCGGACCTGGTTCCGACGCTGCGCCTGTACCTCGAGGCGAACCTCAACCGGCGCAAGGTCGCCACCCAGCTGCACGTCCACCCCAACACGGTCGACTACCGCATCCGGCGGGTCGCCGTCCTGACCGGCCTGGACGTCGCCGAACACCGCGACCTCCTGACGCTCAGCGCGGCGCTGGCGGCACATGACGCGGAGAGCGCCACTGCCGCGTCGGGGTGATGCCGTCCCGGCCGAGCAGACAGGTTGTCACACGGCCTGCGCGATGTCGGTCGAGAAGCTCAGATCGCGGCCGTTCTCGATGTCGGCGCTCAGGGCCTCGACGCGGGCCTTGGCGAGCCCGTAGGAGTCGGAGCCGAGCAGCTGGTGCAGCGGGGCCTTCCCACCGGTGGCCACGCTGATGATCGCCGCCGCGGCTTTGCCGGGATCGCCGAGCTGGGTGCCGGGCATCTTCAGGTGGGCGTCGGTCATCTCCCGGATCGCCTCGTATCCGCCGATCGGCTTCGACGGCAGACCGAGCGAGGTGGTGCGCAGGAAGTCGGTACGGGTGTAGCCCGGCTCGACGAGGTGGACGTCGATACCGAAGCCGGACACCTCGGCGGCCAGTGATTCGGTGAGGCCTTCCAGGGCGTACTTGCCGGCGCAGTAGAGACCCCAGCCGGGGAAGGCGGTCAGGCCGAGGATCGAGGAGATGTTGATGATGTGCCCGCTCCGGCGTTCGCGCATCCCCGGCAGCACCGCACGCAGCACGTTCCAGACGCCGAAGATCTGAACGTCGAACATCTGCCGGGCCTCGGCGTCGGTGACCTCCTCCACGGCGCCGAGGAAGCCGTACCCGGCGTTGTTGACGACGACGTCGATCGTGCCGAACCGCCGGGCGGCCGCCTCGACCGCCGCCGCGACGGCGGCCTCGTCGGCCAGGTCGACCTCCGCCGTCAGCAGCCGGGACCGGTCGACGTTGCCATGCCCACCCAGGCTCTTCTCCCGGGCCCGGGCAGCGCGCGATGATCTGTCGCATGGCGGTGAACCTGGACCTGGGCGAGTTCCTGCGCACCTGCCGGGCGAGCACGACGCCGGAGGCCGCCGGGGTCGAGCCGGCGGACGCGGCGGCCGGGCGACGCGTCCGCGGGCTGCGGCGCGAGGAGGTGGCGCAGCTCGCCGGAGTGAGCGTCGACTACTACACCCGGCTCGAGCAGGGCCGCCACAGCACCCCGTCGGACGCGGTCGTCGACGCGCTGGCCCGGGTGTTCGGTCTGGACCAGGCAGGCCGCGCGCACTTGGCCGATCTGGCCAGCCCCGCCCGGCGGCGCACCAGGCAGAAGCCGCCGCAGCGGGTGCGCCCGGCCATGCGGCAGATGATCGCCTCGATGACCGAGCACCCGGCGCTGATCCTGGGCCGGCGCACCGACGTACTCGCCGCCAACACGCTGGCCTGCGCCCTGCTCACCGACTGGGCGCGGCTACCGGCCCGCGAGCGCAACTACACCCGGTGGATCTTTCTCGACCCGGACGCGCGCGCCGCGTTCCTCGACTGGCCGTCCGTTGCCGCCGACGTCGTGGGCACCCTGCGTCTGTACGCCGGCCGCAATCCCGACGACACCCGGCTCAGCGAACTGGTCGGCGAACTCACGATCAAAAGCCCGGATTTCCGTACGTGGTGGAACAGTCACAAGGTTCACGAGCGCACCCACGGCACCAAGCGCATGACGCACCCCGCCGTCGGGCCGATCACGCTGCGGTACGAGGCGCTGACCCTGCCCGGCGACGAGGACCAGACGCTGTTCCTCTACACCGCCGACCCCGGCAGCCCGTCCCAGAACAACCTGCGCCTGCTCGGCCTCTGGGCCGGCGGCGACCGTGGTCGCGCGGGCGCCTCGGCAGGGTGACCGGATCAACCCCGGTGTCACCGACATCTGGCCGATGGGGTTCAGCACCGCAGATCTCGTCGCTGATAGCCGACGACTGCCAGGACCGTCGTGGCCGCAGCGATGCCGATCATGGTCGTCGTCGCCAGCCAGTCCGCGGACTGCAGCGGTACCGGCGCGAGGTGCGCGAACGGCGAGACTTCGCGGACCCAGGTGGGCGCGTCGATGCTTTCCGCCATTACGAGGAGAAGGAAGCCACCGGTGGCGGGTAACGCACCCAGCAGCGCGGCCAGGCGTGGCGCCCAGCCGGCGGCAAGGGCGGCCGCGGCAAGACTGAGCAGCACGATAGGCAACGTGTTCCAAGCTCCTTGAAGCGCTGCCAGCACGTCGAGCCCGCCACCGGCAGCGGCGATCCCGGTCCACATCGCCAGCCCCGCGAGCGTGACCAGTGCGACGGCCCCACCCGTCGTCGCCAGCAGTTCGGCGCCGAACAACCGCCGGCGGCTGATCGGCTGGGCCGACAACAGGGTCAGTGCCGCTCGGTTTCGGCAGCGAGGAACGCCGCCATCCGGATCGCGGCGAAGCCGCCGACGGGAAGCGCGAGGAGAGCGAAGAGCGTGGCGGTGAAGCCTTCGACAGCGCTGAGGTCAGCGAACCCGGCTTCGGCCGCTTCGCCGGCCAGGACCGGGTTGTCGGCCAGGAAGCCGGTGACCGTTACCGTTGTCGCGCCGATCAGCAGGAAGTAGGCGCCGATCCCGAGGGCCCAGCCGGTCAACGGTCGCAGCAGGCGCCGTACGGCGAACGCCTCGACACCGCCGAGGAGTCGCAGTCGTGGACGTCGGCTCGGACTACCGGTGATCAGCCCGCCGCGGACGTCGCGGCGCCCCGCGGCCAGGAACGCGGTGGCACCGGTCAGCACGGCCGCGGCGAGCAGGACGAGCAGGGGCAGGACCCGGTCCTGGTGGTACGGGCCGCTGAGCGCGAGCAGCCCGAACGGAGACAGCCAGCGCAACCAGCCGAGTTCGGTGATCCCGTCGCCGATCATGCGCATCAGCAGCCCGACACCGAGAACCGCCACGGCGGCTCCGGTCGCCGGCGACCGTGCGGGGAACACCTGGGCGGCCAGTGCCGCGATCATGGTGAAGAAGAGGCCGAGCAGTCCGATGCCGGCACCGTGGATCAGCGCACCCGCCGGCGGTGTGCCCGCGAGCAGCAGGACCGCGGCGACCGCGATGCCGGCGGTGAGCGCCGCTGTCACGACGACGATGACATGCCGGGTCACCGCCGTGCGCAGGGCGACCCGGCCGGCCAGCAGGACGTCCCAGCGGCCGGCGTCCTCCTCGCCGCGGGTGATGCGGGTGGTGGCCACGACCGCCCAGGCGCCGAGCAGGACGGCGATGACGGTGCCGACCCGCCAGACGGTGAATCCGCCGGCGGTGCCGAGGGCGACGGGTTCGCCGAACAGGGTGCGGATGGCGGGGTTTCCGGCCAGCGCCTGCAGGCCGCCGGCGGCGCCCGGGTCTGCCATCACGCCGGCGTAGGTGCCGGCGACCAGGGCTGTCATACCGGCGATGAGGGCGACGACGACGAGCCCGCCGCGCCGAACCTGCCGCACCGCCAACCGGGTGACGGCCCGTCCCTGGCCTTGGGGCATCGCCGGGTGCGCGGTCGCGGCCGGTGTCGTGGTGGTCATCGGACGGCCTCGGTGCCGTAGTAGTCGAGGAAGATCTCCTCCAGGCTGGGTTCGCGAACCGCGAGGGCGGTGATGTCGGCGTTCGCGAGTGCCCTGAGCGCCGGCGCGGGCGGTCCGGTGAGCGTGAACCGCAGCCGTCCCGCACCTGCCGCCTGCACCTCGCCGACCCCGCGGATCGTGTCCAGGCGCGGTGGCGCGCCGGTGTAGGTCAGGGTGACCTCGGAGCGGTGCAGGCCGCGGAGCTCGCCGATCGGGGCGATCTGGATGAGTCGGCCGGCACGCAGGATGGCGACGCGGTCACAGATCGCTTCGACTTCGGCCAGCTGGTGGGAGCTGAGGAAGACCGTCTGCCCGCGGTCGCGAGCTTCGGTGACGGCGGTGCGGAACTCGCGTTCCATCAGCGGATCGAGGCCGCTGGTCGGCTCGTCCAGCACCAGCAGCGGCGCCCGGGTGGCGAACGCCGCGATCAACGCCACTTTCTGCCGGTTGCCGGTTGAGTAGGTCCGAGCCGGTTTGGACGGGTCGAGCTGGAACCGCTCGAGGAGCTCGTCGCGGTAGGCCAGGTCGGCGCCGGGGCCGGTGGCGGCCTGCAGGTGCAGGATCTCGGTGCCGGTGAGCTGCGGCCACAACGCGACATCCGCCGGGACGTAGGCCAGCAGCCGGTGCGCGCGGGCGACCTCAGCCGCGTTGACGCCGAACACCCGGGCGGAACCGGCGGTGGGGCGGGCGAGGCCGAGCAGCAGGCGGATGGTGGTGGACTTGCCGGCCCCGTTCGGGCCGAGGAACCCGAACACCTCTCCGGCGGACACGTCGAGGGTGAGGTCGTCGAGGGCGGTGAGGCGCCCGTACCGTTTGGTCAGGCCGGCGGTGCGCAGCGCAAGATCGCTGGTCATGGGAAGTCCTTCGCGGTCGCGTGGATATGACCGCCGACCAGACTTCCCGGCACACCTGCCTTCACCGTACGCCTGCGCATACCCGGCGGGAAGGCCTCGCGCCGGTCAGCGCCGCACGGTGTCGTCGTCCCAGAAGTCAGGGATGCCGTCGGCGTCGGTGTCGCGTTCCTCCGCCGCGCACAGCTGCCGGTAGTGGCGGTTGCGGGCCCGCAGCACCACCGTGGCGAGAAGAGCGGAGATCAGGGAGCCGGCCAGGATCCCGATCCGGGCATGCTCGTCCTTTTCACTGCCCACACCGAAGGCCAGTTCGCCGATCAGCAGCGAGACGGTGAAGCCGATCCCGGCCAGCAGGCTCAAGCCCACGACGTCCCACCAGCTCACGCCGTCGCCCAGAGTGGCCCGGGTGAACCGCTGCACCAGCCACGTCGACCCGAGCACGCCGACACATTTGCCCAGCACGAGGCCGGCGACGATGCCGATCGTGACCGGGTCACGCAGTGTCTCCCCGAGGCCACCCGCGCCGGCGACTGACACCCCGGCGGCGAAGAACGCGAACACCGGCACCGCGAACCCGGACGACAGCGGCCGCCATCGGTGCTCGAAATGCTCTGCCAGCCCCGGACCGTCGGCACCACCACGGCGGAGCACCGGAACCATGAACCCGAGCAGCACACCGGCCACCGTGGCATGGATGCCTGAGGCGTGCACCAGAGCCCAGGTGGCCGCGGCCAGCGGCAACAGCAGCCACCACGAGCGGACCCGTCGCTGCACCAGCACGGCGAACAACCCCAGCGGCAGCAGAGCCGCAGCCAGCGGCAGAAGGTGCAGGGAGCTGGTGTAGAACACCGCGATGATCAGGATCGCCAGCAGGTCGTCGACCACCGCCAGGGTCAGCAGGAACGTGCGCAACGCCGCCGGCAGATGCGTGGAGATCACCGCCAGGACGGCGAGGGCGAACGCGATGTCGGTGGCGGTCGGCACCGCCCAGCCGGACAGCGCCCCACCCGCCGTACCGGCGTTGATCGCGGTGTAGATCAGCGCGGGGGCCGTCATCCCACCCACCGCGGCGGCGACCGGCATCACCGCGCGCCGCGGATCGCGCAGATCTCCGGCGACGAACTCACGTTTCAGCTCCAGGCCGGCGACGAAGAAGAAGATCGCGAGCAGCCCGTCCGCCGCCCACTGCGCCAGCGTCAGATCCAGATGTAGCGCGTGCGGACCGACCCTCAACGCGACCAGATCCTGGTAGCCCGCCGACCACGGCGAGTTGGCCCACACCAGCGCCAGGACCGCGGCGCCGAGCAGCAGCGCCCCGCCGACGGTTTCGGTACGCAGGATGTCGCCGATGCGGCTGACCTCCGGCCAGCTGCCCCGGCCGAACAGGTGGCCGGACTGACGAGGCGGTGTTGCGGTCACGGAACTCCTTCGGCGGGCACGACAATGACGTCGCCGACCAGGCTTCCCGGCACACCTGCTTGGCAATCTACCGGGCCCGGATCATCGCGGCAGCGATACACCTCACGCCGGGACCGCATCCGGTGATGTTCAGGCCCGGGCCAAGTGATTGCACGTGCAGTGCAAATTTATTGTTCCAGCGTCTTGACGGGCACCGTGTCCGCACCCGGATACTCGCGACGGGACACCCACGACCGGAGGAGCAATCGATGGCAGTGAACCCGGACGGCGATTTCCTGGCCGACTTCCTCGCCGAGGCGCCGGACGACCCTGTCGTCATGCTCAATCTGCTCCGGTTCGCCGACGGCGGGCGAGCGCTGTACCGGCGGTACACCCGAGCCTTCGGCGAGAAGATCGCTCCTCGCTACGGTGTCGAAGTGGTCTATGCCGGTGACGGCGGTGACGCTCTCATCGCCGAGGACGGCCAGCAGTGGGACGCCGTCCTGCTCGTCCGGTACCCGTCCCGGCGCGCGTTCCGCGAGATGATCGGCGACCCGGACTATCAGAACATCAGCCATCTGCGGACGAGCGCATTGCGTGAGGCGGTCCTGCAGCCGACTCGCCCTTGGTGACACCTGGTCGCCGCGCCGGACCGATCGTCAGGGTTGACCGTTCCGCAGCAGCGCCTCGATGTGGAGGCGCTCCGGAAGGTCCTGTTCGGTGGCGTACCGCAGAGCAGCCTCCCAGTCAGATCAACCGACTCATCCGGACAAGGGAAGTTCCGTTCCGTCTCCACAAGCCCTCCGAGGTCAGCAAGCCGACGCAGTGTAGGCACGCAGCCAGATCCAGCCGGACCAACATCACAGCGGAACTCGGCAAGCCTCCCGTCGTTACCGCCCCACGAAGCCGGGCTGATCGAGGAGATGACCAGCAACACGCATCACCACCGAGGCCGCGAAGCCGTATGGTTGGATCCCTTGATCAAGCTAACCGCGGCGCGGGAGACGATCCGGTTGAGTTTTGACCTTGCCGTTCTGGCGATCGACGGGTGGACCGACGTTTCCGAGGTCGCCGCGATGGTCGACCGTTGCCAATCGCCCGTCCATGTCGAAGGCGAGCTCGACGAACGAATCGTCGCCTTCTATGAGCGGTTGCGGGCACGGTTCCCGGACTGTCCGCCGTACTCGGACTCCGACGACTGCCCGTGGATGTCGATGCCGCTGGATGTCGGCATCGACCACGTGTCCATGTGCCTGAGCTTCAGCGAACGCAGCGATCCAGCGATCACGCTCATCACGGAGTTGGCGACCGAGTACGGCCTGACCCTCTGGGACCCGCAGGACGGGTCGGCACACAAGCCGGTAACAGCACCTTCCCGCGAGCAGGTCACGGCATGGTGGCGTGATCTCCTCGACGGCCGGTGCAACCGAGAGGATATGTTCGACCGCGCCCGTACCTGGGTCGAAGACTCGCCCGAGGCCATCGACGATCCGATTACCTCGATGGGGCTGCAGCAACTGCACGGCTTCGCCCTGACCGCCGAAGGGCGTGCGGGTCATCTCCACGGCGACCAGGAGATCCGAGCCGCGTTCGAGCAGTGGTTCAACCACGGAACGCGATTCGACGCCGACCCCATCGGCTGGCAACGGGACCGCTACAGCCAAGCTCTCCAGGCAGTCCTGCGCGCCCAAGGCCAGCAGCACGCCCAGGCCCTCGGGAAGCGCCTAGTGGCAGAAGGCTGGTTATCCACGAGGGCGGTTACACAGATCTTGGGCTCGACCACTGAACTCCCGAATCAAGATCCTTCCTAATTCAGAGAAGGCACGGGCACTAGATAGTTGCGACGTAGTCGCGCACCGTCGTGTACGACAACCGACCCGCGTTGTTCTCCCTGACGAGCTGCCCTTTGCCAACGAAGTTTGTCCGCGTCATCGGATCATGTTCCAGGCGAGGTTCTTGCCACCGAAGTCTGTTCGCCAGAGATGGCGGCGCGGCTTGCGCTGCACGCCCGGGCGACTTCAAGTAACGCTGGGTCACCTCCAGGGCGATTGCACAGTCCGACGGCTCGGCTCTGAACTGGGGATCCGTGGAGTGAGTGGCCTGCGTGGAGGCGACGGCATTGGTCACCGACGGTGAAAACAACGGTCTGCTGGCCGCTCTGTCGAAGGTCCCCGACCGTCGTGACCCGCGCGGGATCCGTTACCCATTGTCCGCGGTGCTGACCGTCGCGGTCTGCGCGGTGACGGCCGGTGCGTCCTCGTTCGCTGCGATCACCGATTGGCTTCATGACCTCGACGAACACGCCCGTGTCCGACTCGGCTTCAGCGATGGCGTGCCGGCCGGCACGACGATGTGGCGGCTGTTGATCCGTCTCGATCCGACCCTGCTGGCCACCGTTCTTGCCGGCTGGTTGCACACCCGGGCCCGACAGCCGAGCCCGCCGCCGCGCAGGTATCGCCGGGTGATCGCGGTCGACGGCAAGACTCTGCGCGGCGCCCGCCTGGTCGACGGCCGTCGAGTTCACCTACTGTCCGCCCTGGCACCACCACGGGGATCGTGATTGCCCAGGTCATGGTGGACACGAAGTCGAATGAGATCACGTCGTTCGCGCCGCTGCTCGATGCCGTCGCGCAGGTGCTCGGCACTCACCCGAACCCGCATCGTCGCAGGCCGGACCAGCCGCGAAACGGCCTACCTAACCGTGTCACTGCCCACCGGCCAGGCCCTACCCCGCGACCTGCAGACCTGGATCCGCAGCCACTGGCACATCGAAAACCGCATCCATCACGTCCTCGATGTGACGTTCCGTGAGGACCTGCACCAAGCCCGGACCGGCAACGGACCGCGGTCATCGCGACGCTGCGTAACGCCGCGATCGGGTGGCACCGCACCACGGGCGCAACCAACATCGCCCGCGCCACCCGCCAAGCCAACCGCCGCTCACACGACCTGATCATCGCCGTGACCAGCAGCTACCCGACAACGCAATGACCCTGGGGTCACCCCGCTGAAGTCCGGACATGCCGATGTGAGCGCGTTATTCCCGCGAAGGCTTACGCCGTCGGTGTTTCGGAGATCGCGGCTGGCTCCGGTGTCATTTGTCGGTCCCGCTGCACGGCGGGCCTCTGCCATTCTTCGGATCATTCAATTTCTGGCGCTTATCGCGCGTTGACAGGAGCCCTTCCATGAGTTCGGAAAGCCGGCCGAACATTTTGTGTCGGACATCTTGGACCATCGATGCTGGCACCCGGCGTGAGCGCTTGAGCGCTTTTGCCCGATCCGCGGTCAGCGTCTCCGCCTCGACAGCCGGCGCATCGGCCGCCGACGTTTGATGCGCGGTCGCTGGCACGGTCGCAGACTGCACCTGACCTCCGGAGGGAGCGCCAGCCGCGGACGAAGCCCCAACTACCGACGATGCGCGAGCCACAGACGGTGCCCGAGCCACGGGCCATGCGGGAGCCTCCGACGATGTGCCAGCCACGGACGATGCCTCAACCACGGACGAAGCCTCAACCACGGACGAAGCCGGAGCAAGGGACGAAGCACCGGCTGCGGACGGCGGCGGCTCGCACGGCACCGGGGTGGCCGGCAACGCGGGTGCGCTGATGAACCCCGTACCGCGGCGCGAGAGCACGGATCGAGACGCCTCGCCGGTGGTCCCGGCGGCTCGCCTCGAACACTTTCAGGAGCGAACGGGCCACACCGGCCGCCTTCCGACTCCGACGATCGTCAGGGTTGACCGCGGTCCGGCAGCATGGTCAGGGTCGCCGCCCGCTCCGGAATCTACGCGATTCTGCGTTCGTGAGCCCTCACCGGCCGGCTGCGACGAAGGACATGGTTGACGGGTCAGCGGCGCTGGTGTGGCAGGGTCGTCGCCGTGGAGAAACTGATCGATGTGGGCGACGGATCCCTGTGGGTAGAGGACACCGGCGGCGAACTGCCGCCGGTCGTGCTCCTGCACCCGGGCGTCGGCGACGCGCGGATCTGGGATTCCGTCTGGGAACAGCTCGGCGGGCAATACCGGCTGATCCGCTACGACGTACGGGGTTTCGGCCGCTCCGCGCCACCGACCGGGCGGTTCTCCCGGCTGGACGACGTACGCCGGGTGCTCGACCGGCTCGACGTCGGGCCGGCGTTGTTCGCCGGTTGCAGCATGGGTGGCGGCACCGCGCTCGACCTCGCCCTCGCCGAGCCGGATCGGGTCCGCGGATTGGTGCTGGCCTGCCCCGGCATCTCCGGTGCTCCGCCGGCGCACGACCCGGACGACGAGCCGGACAGCGCTGACCCCGAGGTCTTCGTCGAGCAGGGCGTCACCCGGTGGGCGCGGGCCGGGCGCGACCCGCTGGTCGTTGATCTGCTGCGGTCGGCGGTCCGTTTCTGGCTCGGCTGGGGCGATGCGTTCTTCGCCGATGACGGCGACGCCTGGTCCCGGCTGGAGGAGGTCGCCACGCCCAGCGTGCTGCTGCTCGGCGAGCTCGAACGCCCGTCGTTCGTCCCGGCCTGCGTCGAGGCCGCGCGGCGCATTCCCGGCTGCCGCCTGGTGCGTCTGCCCGACGCCGACCATTTCGTGCCGCTGCGCGCGCCCGACGCGGTACGGGAAGCGCTGCTCTCACTGTCGCAGTGAGGTCTCTCAGCCGCGGGCCCCGTGGGCACAGGATGAGCCGACGACCGGGTGGCGGAACTGCTTGATCCCGGTGCTGTGCAGCCGGACGTCGTGGGCGGCCCAGCGGGTCCGGAACTCCTCGCTGCGGGTGCACAGCTCGCCCACCAGGTCGGTCAGGGCCTTGTCGTACGGGTCCCGGCCGGCCTCGGCCCGCAGCATCGCCACGGTCATGGTGGCGATCCGTTCCCAGTCGCGCCAGAAGTCCCGGGCACGAGGGTTGAGGAAAGCGAACCGGGCGTGGTTCACCGGGCGGGTGGCGTCGTCGAACATCGGCGCGTACAGGGCCTGGGTCAGCCGATTGGCGGCGAGGACGTCGCCGCGGCCGTTGTTGACGAACGCCGGAATGTCGGTCATCAGCTCCAGGACGCGCGCCACGCTCGGGCGGACATGCTGCGCGGCGGGCTTGCGGCGGGTCCGGGCGGCCGGGCCGGCGGCGCGGGCCAGAGCGGCCAGGTGCTGCTGCTCGGCCTCGTCGAGATGCAGTGCCCTGGCCAGGGCGTCCAGGACGCTGTCGGAGGCGCCGGCCAGGTTGCCGCGTTCGAGCTGGGCGTAGTACTCGACGCTGACCCCGGCCAGGTCCGCGACCTCACTGCGGCGCAGTCCCGGCACCCGGCGGTTGCGGTTGTAGCTCGTCAGACCGGCCTGCTCGGGGGTGATCTCGCCGGTACGAGTGGTGGGCTGTCAGTACACCTTCCAGCAGCATCTTCTCCGTACCCGGGAGGACGTGAGCGCGGCGGCGCGGCCTGGAGTTCGCCGATTCGGCTGCGTAGGTGGTGCTCTTCGCTCGACGATCACCCCATGTGCGCGGCTGAGGACATGCCGCCGGCGATCGCTGCGATGCTGGCCACTCCAGGACCGGTCCCCGTGGGTGAGGGATGGGCAGCTGAGGTGAAGCACGACGGGATGAGAGCCGCGGTCACCGCCGTCGACGGCCGGTGGCGGGCTCGCAGCCGCACCGGCCGCGACATCTCCAGTGCCTTCCCTGAGCTGTCGGTGATGCCGGAGCTGCTGGGCGGGCGCCGGGTCGCGCTGGATGGCGAACTGGTCGTACTGGACGCTGCGGGGGCCTCCGACTTCTCGCGCCTTCAGGAGCGTATCGGGGTGCGCGAACCCAGCCCTCGGCTCCTGCGCACGGCGCCGGCCACCTTGTACGTTTTCGACCTGCTGGTCATCGGTGAGCGGGAGCTGCTGGCCGCGCCCTACACCGAACGCCGCGAGATGTTGGAGCAGCTGGGGTTGCACGGAGGCTGCGTGGACACGCCGCCGTTCTTCGTCGACGCGGCCGCCGACCTGTACGCCGCGGCCCAGGAGCACGGCTTGGAGGGCATCGTCTGCAAGCGGCTGACCTCCCCGTACACACCGGGCCAACGGAGTAAGACGTGGATCAAGACGGTGATCCCGCACGAGGCCGACGTGGTGGTGTGCGGATGGCTCCCCGGGCGGGGGCGACTGCGCGACACCATCGGCGCCCTGCTGGTCGGCGCCTACGACCGTACCGGGAAGCTGCACCTTGTCGGCCGGGTGGGCAGCGGCCTGTCCGGCGCGGCACGCCGGCAACTACAGCAGCAGCTGGCGCCGTTGCGACGCAGCCGCCCGCCGGCCGGTCATGCCGAGAGCGTGGCCATGGCCGCCGAGGCCCAGGCCAACTGGGTGGACCCGCAGGTCGTCGCACGGATCGCCTACCGGTCGTGGACCAGCGGCACCCAACTGCGGCACCCGGTGTACCGGGGTGTCCTTGACGATCGGGACGCCTCTGCCGCGCAATTGCCCGATTAGTGCCACCCGCCGGCGCACTACCCGTCACCTGTCGATCGAGGCCATGTTGGCATCGTCGTGGCGTGCTCCGGCCGCCGGTCGCAGCGCGTCGAGGCGTTCGAGTTGCGCCGGGGTGAGCTCGATGGCGTCCGCGGCGGTGTTCTCCTCGACCCGGGCCACCCGCCGGGTACCGGGGATGGGAGCGACGTCGCGGCCACGGGTGAGGATCCACGCGAGCGCGGTCTGTGCCGGGGTGGCGCCGATCTCGGCGCCGATGGCGGTGACCTCGTCGACGATGGCGAGATTGCGGACGAAGTTCTCGCCGGTGAACCGAGGGTTGGTCGTACGCCAGTCGTCGTCGGCGAAGTCGTCGACGGTACGGATCTGCCCGGTCAGCAGGCCGTGCCCGAGCGGTGAGTACGGTACGAAGCCGATGCCGAGCTCGCGCAGCAGCGGCAGGATCTCGGCTTCCACGTCGCGGGTCCACAGCGAGTACTCGGTCTGCAGGGCGGTGACCGGCTGCACGCCGTGGGCGCGGCGGATGGTCTCCGGCGACGCCTCGGAGAGGCCGAAGTGCAGCACCTTGCCCTGCGCGATGAGGTCGGCGACCGCGGCGGCTGTCTCCTCGATCGGGGTGTTGCGGTCGACCCGGTGCTGGTAGTACAGGTCGATGTGATCGGTGCCGAGCCGCCTGAGGGATCCCTCGACGGCGGCCTTCACGTTGGCGGCGCTGCTGTCGGTGACGCCGGGGCCACCACCCGCGTGGGACACCAGACCGAACTTCGTGGCGATCTTCACCTGGTCGCGGCGTCCTCTGATCGCCTCGCCGACGATCTCCTCGCTGAGGAACGGGCCGTAGATCTCCGCCGTGTCGATGTGGGTGACCCCGAGGTCCAGCGCGCGGTGGATGGTGCGGATCGACTCGGCGTTGTCGAGGCGGCCCTCGCTGGTGTAGGTACCGGCCATGGTCATGGCTCCGAGGCCGATGCGGGAGACTTCCAGGGCACCGAGGTGTGCGTTCTTCATGTCTGACTCCTGGGTTCAGGACGGTGAGGCGGACTTCCCCACGGGTCACCACGAGCGGCAACGACTTCAGGAAACGCCTGTTCACAGGATCGGAGAAGTTACTGCTGGAGGGTGTGCTGACAGCCCACCATTCACCGGCGCGCGCCTGAGCGTGCGACATCAGCGCCGCGGCGGCGGCCGCCGTTTCGGCACCTGCAGCGGCGTGTACGCCCAGAGCAGCCCGGCGACGAGCACGGCGGCGAACAGGGCGGCGACCGAGAGCAATCCGATCAGCAGGGGGAACCAGAGGGACTCCATTGCCACAGTGTGTGCGCCGCGGTGCTTCCGATGCCGATTCAAGGGCGTCAATAAGATGTGAAAATCACCGCGGGATACGGCGCCACGCTCTCTCGTAGCGGCCGTGTTCACACCGCACCGGCCGGCAGGGCTATATTTGCCGCCTAGCAACGGTCCGGCATCTCGCCAGGCCGAGAGGGAGACAATCATGGCGACTGGCCGGGCACTGACTGTGTTGGTCGTCGACGACGACGACGCCGACACGATGATGATCGAGGAAGCGCTCATGACGGCGCCGATCCCGCCCACGGTGCACCGGGTGGCCGACGGCACGGAAGCGCTCGAGTACCTGCGCCGGAACGGCGGTTTCGCCGACGCGGTGCGACCCGACTTCATCCTGCTGGACTTGAACATGCCCCGGATGAACGGCAACGAGGTCCTGGTCCAGCTCAAGAGCGACGACGATCTGAAGACGATTCCGGTCGTGGTGCTCACCACCTCAAACGCCGGCGCCGACATCGAGTCGAGCTACGCGCACCACGCCAACGCCTACGTCACCAAGCCCATCGACCTGGAGTCGTTCGAGGGCGCCGTCCGGCAGATCAACCGCTTCTACAGCGACGTCGCAACCCTCGCCGTCCGCGAGTAAGGCGGCCCGGCGATCAGGTCGTCCGCGGCCGCCACCTGCGGAACCGGCCCACCGGAAGGTCCTGGGTCGTGATTCTGGCCTTGGCCGTCACCATTCGGAAAGCCGCTGTCACTGGCGATGACGGTATTGGTCTTTGTCGCCGCTCATCGGCGCTTCCGCTACCGTGTGACCCTTGATCAGGAGACGAACCGCGTCGCCGTCGCCGAAGCCGCGGGTCACCGCGGTTCGGCTGATCAGCCGGAACATCTCCGCGTCGACTCTGACTGGGTACGTTGCCGGCGGCGGTGGCTCCGGCACCTCTTCGGAGGCCCTCGCTCTTCCGCGTTCGGTGACGGGCATCGACCTGGCGAGATCACCGAGCGCTTCCGTTCAAGAGCGGCGTAGCCACCAAGGATCACCACTCGGCGTTTGCGGATCGTGATAAGTGCGTCTCAACGATGCGTCATCCAGGCGGTCGACAACGGTTCCGAGCTCTCGCGCGGCGTGGGCGGGCAGCATGGCGACCGCCTCGTCCAGGCGCGTTCGTGCCCAGCCCGCACCGCAGCAAGAACACGTGAACTCCGCTTCCCCCGGCTTGCGCCGACGCTGACTGCCGTGGACGTGCGCGCTCCACACGCTCACCGCGACAGCCACCACACCGGGCAGCCAGAGTCGCCTCTCCAACAAACGGACGGCGGCGTTGGCGGGGCCGGACAATCCAGGAACATGGCGATGCCTGATCCATGGGCTTCCTGCGACGGGCACCCGGCGCCGTAGCGATCCAGGGGGCCTACGAGGCACGGCCCCTTCTACGAAACGTCATGCTGCCGATCCTCCCACGGAAGACGTGGTGCCGGTGGGCCATGGACCCCATCCTTGATCATTCCGCGCCGGCCAACATCCGTCCGCTCATCGGCACGACCGGACACCGCGCCGCAGCTGGGTGACTATCCGGAGCGCCCGGTATGCGGCAAAAGCGGATGAGCGTCGGCCGGGATCAGAAGAGCCACCGGTCGAGCACTCCGGGCCAGAACTGCCGTTCGTGATCACCGTCCGCGACGGCGGCCGGATCGATGACTTCGATCCGGCGGAGCAGATCGGCGAGTACGGCGAATGCCTGTTCCTGCGCCTCGGCACTCTCCTCCCAGCGGTCCAGAGCGGCCGATTCGGCGAAGCAGCTGCCGACCATGTGCAGCGAGCACAACCATTGGCTGATCGAGGAATTCACGAAAGAGCTGTCCCCATGCCCGCCGGCCGGCCACAGCCGGACCTCGCCGGTCTCCGGTACGGCGCCGTATTCCCAGGCAGTCTGTGCGGGCCCATCGTTGGACTCGAAAGCCAGCCTGTACATAGTCGGCGCGGCGCGGAAAGAGACCTCCTCGACGAGGTCCTCGAGCAACGGCACACCGCTGAGAATCAGCGCAGCCTTCTCCGATTGCGGAAGCCGCCATGCCGTCACGTCCGCCTCGGTCGCGCGTCTGACCCGCCCGCGGCCGGCCCAAGACTCGAGCTGTTCCATCGTTGGCGCCATCGGAGTTTGATCAGCAACCACGTCCAGACGATAGTCCGGCGGCTTCACCGTCGTGCGTCACGTGGCGTGCCGGCATCCGGGGTAAAGCCGGCGCTTTCCGGAAAGCCGCGGACGTGGGAGGCCCCGCAGAATGCCGCACACTCCGTAGTGCTCCCCGTGGACAGTCACCCATCGTAAGGCGGGGTGGGTTCGATCTTGCGGGCATCTATGCTCCTCCCTCGTGATCGAAGATTTTCGGTGGCGGCCTGTCGCGCTGCTGGCCGTCGCCGCGCTGCTGGCCGGGGCTACGTTGAGCGCCTGCCGGGACACACCTGCCCCCGCTACCTCCGTGAGTTCGGCGCCGGCACCGGAGGCGACCACCCCGGCCCTGGCCCGCCCCGGTCCGGGGGCGCCCCTCTCCGACGTCCAGGCCTGGGTCGGGCAGGAAGTGCGGGCGGCTTTCAAGGCTCAGACCGAGGGGCTGCTCACCGGCGACTTCGACGCATTCGCCGGCGCGGCACAACCGGGCGACAAGTCGCTGCTGGCCGAGCTGCGACGCCGGTTCCGGACTCTGCGCTCGCTCCAGGTGTCCCGGTTCGAGCAGCGGATCGACGGGCAACCGTACGCGTTGCCGAAGAAGGGAACCTGGCGCGCCGTACACATCGTCGATCACTGCTTTGTGGACAGGGACTGTGCCGCCGACGAGGCCGTCTTCGACAGCTTGTGGGTGGAGACGGCAGCGGGTCTGCGACTGACTGGCTTCCGCCCGCATGATCGCAAGTCGCCGTGCTGGTCCTGCCAGTCGTACGGATCCCGCCCGCTGAGCCGCCCGTGGGAGACCACTGAGCTGGTGGCACAGGTGGGCGCGCGTACGCTCCTCGCCGTCCCGGTCAAGTACCGCAACCGGCTCGCCGACCTGTCCCGCCGAGCGGAGAAGGCCGCCGCGGTCGCGGACCGCTACAGCATCGGAGACGGTACGGTCGGACGGTACCTGATCTTCGTCGCCGACGACGCGTCCTGGCAGCGCTGGTACGACGGTCGTCCCGGCCGATGGGTCGCCGGCCGAGCCTTCCCCACCGGTCCGGCGCGGATCGAGGTCGAGGTGCTCGCGTCGGAGCTGACCCCGGGGTTCGCCGACGAGCTGCTCACCCACGAGCTGGCACATGTCTCCACGTTGCGCGGCGACTCCTACTACGGCCGCGACGACGTCTGGTTCCTCGTCGAGGGAATGGCCGATTACGTCCAGCGGCAACGACCGGGCGTCGACGGGTACCGCAAGCGTTACGCGCTGGCTGACCTGCTGCGTCAGCGGCCGCTCCGCTCGGTCTCGATCAAACCGCCGGCCGACGATGCCGACCTGCTCGACGCCGACGGCCGATACGCCGTCGGCTTCTACGCCGTCAGCTTCCTGTTCAAGAACTACGGCAAGGCGAAGACACTGCAGTTCTTCCTGGGTGCGGTGCAGTACGGCATCGGGCTGGACGGGGCGTCACAATCGGCGTTCGGCAAGCCGTGGGCCACGGTGGACAAGGAGAGCGCGGCGTACGTTCGAGCCCTCTGATCAAGGGGCAGGCGGCGGTGGATCGGCTGGTCGAACTCCGGGCTGGCCTGGCGCAACCGGCGCACCAGGCCGGTGACCGCCGGGTCGTCGCCGCGGCGGGCGGCGGCCGCCCGCAGGTCACCGACGTGCAGCCGGCTGTAGTACTCCCGGTCCTCCGGGTGGTAGACGGTCCGGTGCTCGGCGTCGGTGAACCACCGCCAGACGATGTTGCGGCTCTGCGGCTGCGTGGGGCAGACCCCACCGAACAGGGCCTGTGCCAGCGCATTCTGCACCAGCAGGTCCCCCATGTCGTTGAGGATCTGCGCCGGTGTGTCGACCAGGCGGTCGAGCAGGAACAGCAGCCCCGGGCGTACGTGGTCCCCGGCCTGCCGCCCAGCCGGTGGCCGGTGACCGGCCAACAGGTACAGGTGATCACGCTCGTCGTCGTTGAGTCGCAGCGCCCGGGCCAGCGACGCGAGCAACTGGGTGGACGGCTGCGGGCTGCGAGCCTGCTCGAGCCGCATGTAGTAGTCGGCGGACATCCCGGTGAGCTGGGCGACCTCCTCCCGGCGCAGGCCGGGGGTGCGGCGCCGGTTGTCAGCGACCAGACCCACGTCCGAGGGCTGGAGACGCTCCCGGCAGCGGCGCAGAAAATCGGCGAGCTCGCGGCGATCCATGACAGTCATGATGCCGGTTGCCGGTCAGGCATAGCCAAGGATCACCAGTCCTAGGTAGGACGATCCGATTCTCGGCACGGCTCCGCGATGACAGAGTCCGGTCGTCCGATTCACACACGTCAGAAGGGAACGGACTGGTGTCACGGATCGTCAGCTTCACCCGGTTCGGCGGAACCGACGTCCTGGAAGTCATCGAGGCCGAGACCGGCACGCCCGGACCGGGTGAGGTCCTCGTCGAGGTCCGCGCCGCCGGGCTCAACCCGGTCGAGTCCGGTATCCGCGGCGGCTTCCTCCAGCAGGTCTACCCGACCACCTTCCCGGCCCGGCAGGGCAAGGACCTGGCCGGCGTCGTCACCGCGGTCGGGCCCGACGTCACCGGCTTCGCCGCCGGCGACGAGGTCGTCGGCTTCACCACCGCGCCCGGCACGCAGGCCGAGACGGTCGTGGTCCCCGCCACCCACCTGACCGCCCGCCCCGCCGGCGTGCCGTGGGAGGTGGCCGGCGCCCTGTTCACCGCCGGCGCCGCCGCCTGCGCCTCGGTGCGCGCGGTCGCCGTCACCGCCGGCGACACCGTCGTGGTCGCGAACGCGGCAGGCGGCGTCGGCAGCATCGCGGTCCAGCTCGCCCGCCTGGCCGGTGCGACAGTGATCGGCCTGGCCGGCCCGGTCCATCACGACTGGCTGCGCGCCCACGACATCGTCCCGGTGGCGTACGGCGAGGGCGCCGAGCAGCGGATCAAGGACGCCTCGGGCGGCACGGTGGACGCGTTCATCGACGCGTTCGGCGCCGCGTACGTCGACCTGGCGATCACGCTCGGGGTGCGCCCGGAGCGGATCAACACGCTGATGAACTTCGCGGCCGCCGGCAGGTACGGCGTCAAGGCCCGGGGCAGCAACGACGCGGCGACCCCCGAGGTGCTCGCCGAGCTCGCCGGGCTGGTCGCCGACGGCCGCCTGGAGGTGCCGGTGGAGGCGACGTACCCGCTGGACCGGGTCGCCGAGGCCTATCAGCACCTCGAACGCCGCCACACGCTCGGCAAGATCGTCGTCATCCCCTGATCCAGCCACCTAGCCCGTACATCAGCCGGGTGCCGTACGAGCCGTTGCCGCCCCGCGGAGCCCGTCACGCCATGTCTCATCCATTGCGGACGATGAATATCGCTGGGTTCCCCGAGATGGTGAAGCACATGGCATCTACCAACCGTCGGACCGGAGCGGTCCCTCTGCTCGGACTACTGGTGATCATCGCGGGCTCGGCTCTCCTGATCGCCGGCGTGGTCACGTACAGCGTGGTCAGCTCGACCCTGGCCGCTCAGAAGATCACGGTCTCGGATGACGCCGCCTACTTCGCGGGGCAGCAGGTTTCCCAGCCCTGGGAGGCGTATGCCGAGGCCATGGTGATCGCCGACCACGCCGCCGACATGGCGGGTGGGAAGACGTATGCGGAGCTGCCCCGCGACGACCCCAACCGGGAGTCCGTGATGACGGCGTCGTTCCTGCAGGCCTCGCTGTTCACTTCGGTCGTTGCCTTCGGCGTCGCGGCGCTGGCCGCCGGCCTCGGCATCGTGTTGCTGCTGATCGGGTTCGCCCTGCGGCGGCTCGCCCGCGCGACCGCGTTGGCCGACGCCCCAAGCCCCGGACCGGCCTGACCGAGCCGGTCAGGGGTTCAGGCCCACGCCTGCATCCGGATGTAGCTAAGCGTTTGGCCTGCCCAGCGCGGCCGCTATCTGCTCGATCGCCTCGGCCTCGGCGGGGCTCACGCTCCGGCCGTCCTCCCGGTGCGCGGCCGCAACCTTGTCGGCGAGGGTGAGCACGAAGCTCCGATACCCCTCGACCTCCTCGGCCGTCGCCTTGCTCTCCAGCAGCGCCACCGCGGTACGCAGGTGCCGAAGGCCGTTGTCCCGCAACTCCTGCGGAGTGCGATACATCGTGTGATCCGCCTTCGGCCGGGCCGCCACGATCTCGTCGAGCAGCTCACTTCGGCCGTGCAGGGAACGCGCCTCGGCGTACGCCTTCGACATCGCGATCGTCTCGCGGAACATCCCGCCGGCTGCCGCCGTCACCACGATCATGCCGGCGCTCGGCGGACCCTCGAGCACTGAGCGCCACTCCTCGTCGGAAAACGCTGCCTTTGTCGTCACCTCAACTCCTCCTCGATTCGCTGGTTCATCAGGGCCTCAAGCACCGCAAGGTCGTCGGGTGCCAGCCAGGTCTCCTCCAGCGGGGCACCACCCGCTTTCTGGATCGCCGCGGTCAGGGGCCCGGCCCAGAGGTGCTCGATCAGGGCGACCGCCGCTACGGACCCGGGCGGCACGGCATCGGCCAGGGACCACACTGAGTCACCGGCGGTGTCTGCGCCGGTCTGCTCCTTGCCTTCCGGCTGCCCGAGGAGCGCGGCTGCCAGTCCGCCGAGTCCGGCGTCGGCGCCGGCCGGCATGGCCAGCGTCTCGACCGCGCCGTCCCCGGCGCGCGCGACGAGGAGCAGGTCGAGCAGGCGGACAATTCCCGCCTGACGGAGCCGGGTGAACTCAGCGAGGATCTCGCCGGAGAACGCCGCATGATCGAAGCCGACAACGAGCACCTGCACCGGCCCCATCAGCGGTTCACCCGCGCCCGCAAGTCCTGATACTCCTCGGCGGTGATCACCCCGGTGTCGAGCAGCTGCTGCAACGCCGGCAGCGGGTCCGCCTCCGGTGCCGCGGCCGGGGCCGCGGCAGGCTGAGGGTGCGGGTGGGACGGATGAGAGGCCGCGTAGGCCTGCGCAGGCGTGAACCGGCCACCGTAGTACGGCACATCGCCGGTCATACCGGAACGCCGCAACTGCTTCGGCACCAACAACATCGGTCCTCCTCTCGACCTACCGCCAGTTTTGCCCACCCGCCGGGAGTAACGCCTCATCCTCAGCGGGGGGTGCATCGCGGGGCGACGGATGGGTTCACCAATTCTTGATAGGCATGCACCCAATCGCTGAGCTGCCCACACTCCAAACAGGCCGCGGCAGCCCACGGGGGTCCGCGCCGCCTACGTCTATTGAACAATCGGCTGCCATTGCCCGGATATTCCAAGGTCCCCACAATCGCCGGAAACGACCGGGACTGTTAGCTCACCACGGCCGTTGTGCCAGCACCACGCCGGCGAGCAGCACGGTGTCGGCCACGCTCAGGCCGGCACCGGTCACACGTACCTCGATGGTCGGGTAACGGGCGGACAGCCGGCCAGGAAGTAGACGCCGCCGGCCGAGGTGGCGCCGCGTGTCATTCCGCCTGGATGAGGTGCGAGCGCCGCGCGCCCTTCATCCTGACTCCTGGAGGCGTCGTCAGGCCGACCGAAGCGACGAAGCACTGAGCTGGAGATTGACATGCCCCGATCGTCGGCTCCCCCGTACCTGGTAGCGGACCGTGCACAATTACTCGGCCCACCGGAAACACACGGTGATCCCATCACCGCCGAAGCCGTCACCGCCGCCCTCACCGACGAGTTGTCCGTCGGGTTCGACCCCGCGTCGGTCGTCCAGGGCGCCGCCCTCGACACCTTCGACCGGCGGCTGGCGGCGGCCGGGCTCTTCCTCTACCACGTGTCCGACCCCGCAGGTCAACGGCTGGTGCTGATCTCGGAGAAGGACGGCGCGCCGTTGACGGTGCCGACAGTGGACGCGCGCTGGCCGGCACTCGTGACCGCCCTGCCCGCGGGTCCGGTCCGGGACGCACTGGCGCCCGTGGCCACGATCCGCGCCCTGATGGTGCTCGACGAGCAGACCCACCGGGTACGCCGGGGCGCGCTGCGCGACGAGGATCAGAAGATCCTGGTCAGGTTCGAGCTGGTGGAGCAGGTTACGGACGCGGCGGCGAGCACGTGGCTGAGCGTCAAACCCCTGCGCGGGTACGGCAACGAGGCGCGCAACGCGGTCCGCCTGCTCACCGCGGCGGGACTGCGGCCGGTCCAGCCCGCCCCGGTCGCCCCGGCCCCGGACGAGACCGGTGTGCGGCCGCTCCGGATCGGCCGGTCCGCGCCCGCGATCACTCTGCTGGTCGCCGAATGGTCCGCGTACCTCGCCGCGATGCGCGCCAACCTTCCGGGGGTGCTCGACGACGTGGACACCGAGTTCCTGCACGACGTGCGGGTCGCGGTCCGGCGGACCCGCTCGACCCTGAAGCTCGGTCGCCCCGCGCTGCCGGAGGGTGTGTCCGAGCGCTGGGAGCCGGCGTTCAAGTGGCTCGGCGACCTGACCACTCCGGTCCGCGACCTCGACGTCTACGAACTGGGCTTGCCCGAGATGGCCGGCTGGCTGGTGGCGGCCGAAGCCGCTGACCTGCGGCCCTTCGCCGACCAGTTACGGCGCCACCGGTCGGCCGCTCGGCGGAGTCTGGTCCGCGGGCTGCGCTCCGCCCGGTTCCGGACCACTCTCGAAGACTGGGCGGACACGCTGGCCGGCCTGTCCGGTCCTGCGCTCGCGCACGCGCCCAAGCTCGCCGTCGGCACGCTGGCGAACCGGAGCATCGGGCGGGCCTATCGGCGCGTGGTGCGGGACGGGGCCGCCATCGGACCCGGTTCACCGGCGGAGGCACTGCATTCGCTCCGCAAGCGGTGCAAGGAGCTGCGGTACGCCCTCGAGCTGTTCGCGCCGGTCAGCGACGACACCGCCGGCAAGCGCGTGGTGGCCGACCTCAAGGAACTGCAGAACGTCCTCGGCCGGTTCCAAGACTCCGACGTGCAGCAGCAGACGCTCTACGGTTTCGCCGAACAGATGCGGGCGGCGCACGCACCCACCCGGGCCCTGCTCGCGATGGGCGAGCTCGTCGCTCATCTGGGCGTGGACCAGCGGCGGGCCCGCGCCGACTTCGACAGGGCGTTCGCCCGGTTCAGCCGACCGGCTGGCCGGGACCGGATACGCCTGGTGAGGGTGGGCCGATGAAAGTCCTCGCGATGTACAACATCAAGGGCGGCGTCGGTAAGACGACCACCGCGGTCAACCTGGCCTACCTGGCGGCGCGCGAGGGGCAGCGTACGCTGCTGTGGGACCTCGATCCCCAGGCCGCGGCCACTTTCCTGTTCCGGGTGCAACCGCGGGTGAAGGGCGGGAGCCGAGCCCTGCTCACCCGTGGGCGCTCGCTGGCGGCGGCGCTGAAGGCAACCGACTTCGAGCGCCTCGACCTGCTTCCCGCCGACTTCAGCTACCGCAACATGGACCTCGAACTCGACGACACCAAGAAGCGGGCACGAAGGCTCGGCCAGCTGATCAGCACCCTCTCCGACGACTACGACATCGTCTTCCTGGACTGCCCGCCCAGCATCTCCCTGGTGTCGGAGAACGTGATGCACGCGTCCGACCTGCTCGTCGTCCCGCTCGTCCCGGCGACCCTCTCGCTGCGCACCCTCGACCAGCTGACCAGCTTCGTCGCGGAGGCGGGCGGCCACCAGCCGCAGGTGAAAGCGTTCTTCTCGATGGCCGACCGCCGCAAGAAGCTGCACCGGGACGTCATCGCCACGCTCTCCCGCGACCATCCCCACGTGGCGCGGACGATCGTGCCGGCCCTCTCGATGATCGAGCAGATGGGCGAGCGGCGTGCCCCCGTGCCGGCCTTCGCACCACGCAGCCGCGCCGCGATCTGCTACGAGCAGCTGTGGGCCGAGGTCCGCCCGTCATAGATCCGTCGAGTCGTGGACACGGTCGGCGACATCACGGGCGCCGCAGGGCCAGCGTGGCGTGGACCTGGGCGAGTTGCGTGGTGGCGGTGAGCATCGCGAGGTCAGCTCCGGGAACGTACGGCTCCTCCGAGTGGTCGTCTTCGTTGATGTTGGTGTGGTAGTCGACCAGACAGATCTGATAGAGGCGTTCGGCCTCGGCGATCAGTTCGGCGGCGCGGGCGGCGTGCTCGTCAGCAGTCACGTCGATCATGGTGCCATCCCGGCCCGGCGCGACACCCCTACCCGCGGAACTCGCCGGCGTGATCGCGAACCCAGGTTTCGTACGACCTCGCCGGATGCCCCGTGACGGCCTCGACGTCCGTGGTGACGCGCTCCGGTTCGTCGACGAGCCCGGCCCAGTACGCGAGCGACTGCTCGGCGAACGTCGCGCCCATCAACCCGCTCCACTGCTCGCGGGCCTGCTCCAGCGGCTGGGCCTGCGCCCGCAGCCGCCGGCCCAGCACCTCACCGATGACGCGGACCTGATCCTGGCAGCTCAGCGACTCCGGGCCGGTGGCCACGTAGGCGCGGCCGGCATGCCGCCGGTCCAGCAGCGCCCGCACCGCGACATCGGCCAGATCACGCTCGTGGACCAGCGACCGGCCGGCACCCGGATAGGGCATGCGCACCACGTCGCCGGCGCGGACCTGCTCCGCCCACTCCAGGGTGTTGGCGGCGAACCCGCCGCTGCGCACGAACGTGGCGGTTCCCGGCGAACGCTCGATGATGCTCTCGACGTCCGACCACACGCCCGGCATCGGGCCGTGCTCGTCGCGTTGCAACCGCGCCGCCGACAGGTGGACCAGATGCGCGACCTGCCCGGTCAGCGCCTCGATCACCGGTTCCGCTCCGGCGGCCGAGAAACCCGGCCACAACAGGAACGCGGCATCGGCGCCGGCGGCGGCTTTCGCCACCGTGGCGGGCTCGTGCAGATCACCCTGGGCGACCTCGGCCTGCGGAGGGAGATTCGACGCCTGCGGCGAGCGGACCAGGGTACGGACGTGAGCTCCGCCGCTCAGCAGACCGTCCACGACGAGGCGGCCGACGCGGCCGGTCGCGCCGGTGACGAGGACGATGGGTCGGGATGCCATCGGTGGCACTCCTTTCGTTGAGGGACGGACCGAGCCTCGTACCTCAACGGAACTTGAAGTCAAGCGTGTCTGCGCCGGAAAGTTTCCGCGTGGTTGAAAGTTGCCATGACGGAAAACATCTGGAATAGTTTCCGCTATGGAAAACAACCCGCACGTTCCGGACCCCGCCGAGGCCCGCGAGGCGCTGGCGACCATCGACACCGCCCAGCGTGCCGTGCGGGACACCCCGTGGCCCACGTGGATCTACCCGGTCAACGCGCTCCTGCTGGGAGCCATGACGCTGACCTTCGCGTTCGGCGACGACGGCTTCGCCCCCCTCCTCGCCGCCAGCGCGGTGCTCCTCGCGATCAACATGCTGGCCGGGTACCGGATGGGTACGCCGTACACGCTGCCCACCAGCCGCGCCTTCCTCGCCCTGGTCGGCGCCGCGATCGCGTGCCTGCTCGCCGCGTTCATCGTCGCCGAGCTCACCACGCGGTCCTGGCCGATCGTCGTCCTCGCCATCGCGGCGGCCGCCTTCTACCTGGCAGGCGGCGTCGTGCACCGGCGCTCGACCGGGGCGCCCCGGTGACCGCGGAACTCGACCCGATCATCCACCCGACGCACCGGCTGCGCATCTGCGCGATGCTCGTCGCCGGCAGCACCCTGGAACTGTCGGTCATCAAGGAACACCTGGATCTGAGCCCGTCGGCACTGAGCAAACAGGTCGCCGCCCTCGTCGACGCGGGGTACGTGAAGCAGGAGCGTCTCGGCTCGGACACCCGGCGAGTGTGGCTGTCGATGACGCGCAAGGGGCTCAAGGCGTACCAGGGGCACGTCGCCGCGCTCCGCCAGATCGTCGACGCGGCGACGGTTCCCCCGATGTCCGGCTAGCGCTCGGCGCGGCCGGCCTTCCCCGCGCCGCCCGGGACTCCGCCACGGACCGGCGGCCCGGCCGGGCTCCGCAGATAACCGCCGGTCGCGAGGGCGCTCGCGTGCCTGTCGTAGTCGGCCGGGTCGGCGGGCATGGCGGCCGGGTCGGCGGGCATGGCGGCCGGCGATGCCCGGCAGCGGTGGAAGATCGATGTGCGCCATCGCGTCAGGGAACCACATCAGCCCTGGGACGCCATGCGGTTCAGCAACTCGCGCAGCAGGAGCCGTTCGCCGGGGGTGAGACCGCCGGGCACGTCCTGATCCGGGGCGGCGAGAGTGGTGGCCAGCGCGACGGCGTTCGCGCGGAGGTCACCGGCGACGGGATTCGCGTCGGTATTGAGGATGCGGTCGAGCACCGCGTCGCGAAGCACCGACGAGTCGAAGTCGTCCCGATCGGATTGCGGCAGCGAGAGCGCGTGCAGCACCGCGCCCATGCCGGCCGCGTGGATCGTCGACACCGCCTGCTCGACCGGCACCACGAGCAGCCCGGACTGGGCGACGCGGACCACGAGCCGCCGCAGGACCGACAGGGCCGTCGTGGCAGCCGTGTTCTCCCGGTCCCGGCGGTCCTCCCGGTAACCGAAGATCAGAACGTAGACGTCCGGGTTCTCGATGCCGAACCGAACATGGACGTCCCAGCCCGAGCGCAGGGCGCTGACCGGATCGCCGCCGTCGGGCATCGCCTGTTTCCGCTCGAGATAGCGGGCGAACGTCTCCTCGGCCACGACGTCGAGCAAGCCCTGCATGTCGCCGAAGGCGCGGTAGATGGCCGCCGGCTGGACGTTGGCCGCCGCGGCGACGGCTCTGGTGGACACGGCATCGCGTCCGCCTGCTGCCAGCAGATCGATGGCGGCTCGGCGGATGCGGTCGCGGGAGGGGTCGGAAGCGGACACGTGTCAACGCTATCAGTGATGTCGGCCATCCCGACATCAGTGTTGCCGCGAATCCCGTTCCGTGCTTACATCGGTGATGTCAGCTGAACCGACATCACCGATATCACCAAGGAGTGACGCGGAATGACCGACACGACAGCACCCCCGGACGCACAGATCGCGGCGACCCTGCAGACCATGGCCGAGAGCTTCCGCACCTGGACGCGGGCCCCGATCCTTCACCACCCCGACGAGGCCGGTCTCGAGTACGAGGACGTCACCTTCCCCTCGGAGGACGGCACGCCACTGGAAGGCTGGTACATCCCCGCCGCCGGATCCGACAAGATCGTCATCGCGAACCACCCGCGCTGGTTCAACCGTGCCGGGCTTCCCTCCCACCTCGAACCGTGGAAGTCTCTCGGCGGTGCCGCGGGCAACGACTTCGAGGTCGACTTCGTGCCCGACTACCGGATCCTGCACGACGCCGGCTACCACGTCCTCGCCTACGACCTGCGCAACTTCGGTCAGAGCGGCGAGGCCAACGGCGGCATCTTCACCGTCGGGCGGTTCGAGTCCCGCGACGTCATCGGCTCACTGAACTACGTCCGCGGTCGCACCGACACCAAGGACATGGCGATCGGCCTGTTCAGCCGATGCGTCGGCGCCAACGCGACCATGTTCGCGATGACCCGGCGGCCCGGCGTCTTCGACGGCGTGCGCTGCATGGTCGCTCCGCAGCCGCTCTCCCCCGGCGTGTCCCTCGGGCGCGCGCTGGAACGCTTCGGCATCCCGCAGCGCTACCTGGACGAGCTGGACGAGCGGATCCGGCTGATCACCAGTTTCCGGCTGAGCGAGCTCTCACCGGTGCCGTGGGCGAAGAACGTGACAATTCCGACGTTCCTGTACCAGGTTCGCGACGACGTCTACACCCGGCCGGACGACGTGCAATCCATGTACGACAACCTTCCCGCCGAGAAGGACCTCCTCTGGATCGACGGCAGCACCCGCCGCTGGGACGGCTACACCTACTTCCAGAAGAATCCCGCCCCCATGCTCGAATGGTTCGACCGCTACATGACATGACCGGTAGCCGCCGGAGAGGCTGACGGTGGGCACCGGCCTTCCTGGAGCCTCGTCCGGAGCCACCACGTGTGGCTTCGGTCGCGGGAAGAGAACACTGCGCAGGCCCGCGAAATCCGGGCCTGCGGTGTGATGCTCGCCCGGAGGCGGAATCCAGTCGCGCAACGGATCGTCCCACTGCCGCGGGTACTCGTTGGCGCGGGTCGTCGTGGGCACGGACCGACCGGCCGCCAGATCGCCCGCCATTTCGCCCGCTGAGCGAAGGGGATCGCCGGGTCTGCGTCCGGGGCGGCTCATCGAGTCCACCCGCGTCACGATGGGTAGCTGTCCACAGGGAGCGCTACGGGGTTCGCGGCATTCTGCGGAGCCTCCCACGTCCGCGGCTTTCCGGAAAGCGCCGGCTTCACCCCGGACGCCGGCACACCAGGTGAGGATCCGGTGCCGGGCGGCCGCGAAGGGCTGCCGCATCACCCGGACTCGTCGCTCACCAGCGACGACTCCAAGATCAACTCATGCTATGCGGCATTGCGCAGGGGCTTCCCGGGGAGTCGCTGAGATCAGCTCACTGGAGCCCTCTGATCCGGCGGCCTTCGCTTTTCCTCGGGCCTTCCCGCGATGATCTCCATTCAAGATCAATGATGTGTAATCGGCCGCCAAGATTCGGTCTGGATACGTATTTGCATTGACTGCTATCGTGTTTGCCCTGTGCGGAGGCCCGCGGGATCACGGGCGGAACGGGGGATTCCTGATGGCCGATCGGCGGGTGCGCCGATTCATCGGCGGCGTGATGGCGTTGGCCGTGGTCACGGCCGGCCTTTCGGCCTGTGGCGGCGACGACGACGGCGCCGCCGGGACCGAGAAGATCGTTTTCGACTCCTGGGGCGGTGATTTCCAGAAGTCGCAGACCGAGCTGCTGTTCACGCCGTTCGAGGCCGAATCCAAGATCGACGTTGTCGAGCTCAGCGACGGCGAGAACATTTACGCCAAGGTCAAATCGCAGGCCGGCCAGGAGGCCGGTGAGATCGACATGGTGCACGGCGACGCGTCGTGGCTCATGCGCGGGCGCAAGGACAATCTCTGGGCGAAGATCGACTATTCCGCCCTGCCCGCCGATCAGGTTTACGAGGACGCCCGCGATGAATACGGCGTGGGCATTCTGTACTGGTCTTTCAACATTGTTTACAACCCGGCGAAGTTCGCCGGCGAAGCCCCTGACACCTGGGCCGACGTCTGGGATTACGCGATCCGGAACCCGAAGCGGGTGGCGATGTGGAGCGCCCGCCCCAATTACGTGATCGAGGCCGCGCTGATGGCGGCCGGCGTCCAGCCCGGCGCGGTCTACCCGCTGACCGACCAGAAGATCGACCAGGCGTACGCCAAGCTCGACGAGATCAAGGACAAGGTCGCCTGGTACGAGAGCGGCGCGCAGGGCGGCCGGCTGTTCGAGCAGGGCCAGGTCGACATCGGCCTCTATTACGGCGGGGACGCCTTCTCCCTGAAGATCGACGGCAAGGCGCCCACGGTGGTCTGGGACCAGGGCCTCTACACGCGCGACTACTGGCTCATCCCGGCGAACGCCCCGCACAAGCAGCAGGCCCTGCAACTGCTCAACTTCGCGCTGCAGCCGCAGCGGCAGGCCCAGTTCGCCGACCGCACCGGGTACGGGCCGGTGGCGCCCGCGGCGGTCGACCAGATCAGCGCGGCCACCCAGGCCCGGCTGACCAGCGTGGAGCCGAACAAGTCCCGTCAGCTCAGCTACGACTACCGGTGGTGGGGCGAGAACGACGACGTCCAGTTGCAGCGGTGGACGAAGTGGTTGCGGGGCTGATGGCCGGCGACACCGGCACCGGGCACGTCCTGCGGCTGGACCGCGTCTCGTTACAGCGGGGCGGCACCGAGGTGCTGCGCGAGGTCAGTCTCGAGGTGTACCCCGGCGAACGGCTGGGCGTGGTCGGGCCGAGCGGCGCCGGCAAGACGACGCTGCTGCGCCTGCTCGCCGGGCTGGAACGCCCCGCGGAGGGCGTCGTGGAGCCGGCCGTGGTGCCCGGCGAGCGCGCCGCCGGCGGTGTCCGGGTCGGCATGGTCTTCCAGGACCTCGGCTTGTTCCCGCACATGCGGGTGCGCAGCAACGTGGCGTTCCCGCTGCTGGTCCGCGGGGTGCCCCGCGAGGAACGGCGCCGGCGGGCGGTCGAGGCACTGGCACAGGCCGGGATCGGCGGGTACGCCGACCGGTTCCCGGGTTCGCTCAGCGGTGGCGAACGGCAGCGGGTCGCCATCGTCCGGACCTTGCTGAGCGAGCCGTCGGTGGTCCTGCTGGACGAGCCGTTCGCCTCGCTCGACCCGCACCTGATCGGGCGGTTCGCCGAGTGGCTGGAGGACATCCGGGCGCGCTCGAAGGTCGGCATGGTCATGGTGACCCACGACGTGGGCCTGGTCATGCGCTGGGCCGACCGGCTGGCGGTGCTGGTCGACGGCGCGGTGGTGCAGCTCGGACGCCCGGCCGACCTGTACGCGCAGCCGCGGACGGCGTTCGTGGCGACGTTCCTGGGTGGCGCCAACCTGCTCGGCGCCGTGGTCGCCGGCAACGCCGGGCCCGGCACGGTGACCTGCACCGTGCCGGAGCTGCCCGGGCGGACTGTCCGCGCCAGCGTCGCCGCCGATGTGCCGGCCGGCGCGTCGTGCCGCCTGGTGATCCGCCCCGAACACCTCACCGTCGGCGCCGAGGATGAGCCCGGTGGCCTGCCGTGCGAGGTGACGGCGGTGGAGTTCGCCGGGCGCAGCGCGGACCTGTCGGTGGTCACCGCGACCGGGCTCCGGCTGCGGGCCGGGGCCGGCTCCGCCGATCTGGCGCGGCGCGCCGGCGACCGGGTCAGCCTGCGCTGGCCACCGGCGCACGCGCACGCCGTGGCGGCATGACCGTGCGGTGGCGGGTGGCCGCCCGGGTGGCTCCGGCCGCGGCGGTGACAGTGTTCATGGTGGGCGGGCTGGTGGTGCCGCTCGGCCTGGTGCTGGTGGAGCTGACCGCCGAGCCGGACCGGTTCGGTGCGGTGGTCCGCGACAGCCTCTCGGCGGCCGGCCGGTCGGTGCTGCTCGCCGTCGTGGTCGCGGCGATCGCGCTGCCACCGGCCGTCGTGGTCGCCCGTTCGCTGAGCCGCGCCCGGCCGGCGGTCCGGGTGGTGGGCATCCTGCTGAGCCTGCTGCCGTTGCTGCTCAACCTGCTCGTGGTCATCCTCGCCTGGCTGGTGGTGCTGGAACGCGAGGGCCTGGTCGCCGTGGCGTGGAGCGCGCTGGCCCTGCCCGGTGATCCGCCCGGCATCCTCTACACCCGGTCGGCCGCCGTGCTGGCGATGGTCTACGTGGTGATGCCGGTGATGGCGCTGATCCTGCTGGACAGCTTCCACCGGATCGACCCGCGGATGCGGGAGGCGGCCCGGATGCTCGGCGCCCGGCCGCTGACCAGCCTCGTCCGGGTCGAGCTCGGCTTCGTCGCGCCGGCCCTGGTCACCGCGTTCGTGATGGGCTACGTCATCTGCCTGAACCTCTACCTGGTGCCGGAGTTCCTGACCGGCCCCGACCTGACCACGCTCGGGCTGCTGGTGCAGCAGGACGTCATCGAGACCTTCGATCTGCGGCAGGCCTCCTCGCGGGCGCTGATGCTGTTCGTCATGGCGGCGCTGCCGGTGTGCGGCGCGCTGGCCGTGGACCGCGGGGTGCGGCAGCGATGAGCCGTTCCGACGTCTGGCGGGGCCGGCTGTCCGCGGCGGCGCTCGCCCTCTGCCTGCTCTTCCTGGCGACGCCCCTGGTGCTGGTCGTGTGGATCGGGCTGAGCGACGCGCCGACCATCACGCTGCGGGCCGGCGGGCCGACCACCCGGTCGGTCGAGGCGTTCCTCGGCGATCCGGAGTGGGCCGACGCCACCCGGCGCAGCCTGCTGATGGCGGCCGTGGTCGCGGTGCTGGCCGTCGCGGTCGGCGCGCTGGCCGCGCACGCCAACGTCCGGCAGGGCGGCCACCTGTCGGTGCTCGCCGCGGGGCTGATGATCCTGCCGGCGGTGGTCCCGACCGTCTTCTACGCGCTGGGGCTGGTCCTGCTGGCCGACCGTACCCAGGCCGGCGCCCTCTCCCTCGTCGTGCTCGGTCAGACCGTGCTCGCCGCGCCGTTCGCATTCCTGGTGATGCGGATCGGGCTGCGGGCGCTGCGCCCCGAGCTGATCGAGAGCGCCCGGCTGCTCGGCGCGCGGTGGCACACCGTCCTGCTGCGGGTGGTCGCCCCGCCGCTCGTGCCGTACGCGGCGGTGTCGGCGGCGATCGCGGCGTCGCAGTCGCTGGCCGAGCCGGTCCTGGCGATCTTCCTGGTCAACGACGCGACGGCGACGCTGCCGCAGCGGTCGTTCCAGGGCCTGCGGTTCACCTTCGACCCGCTGATCATGACCGCCGCCGCCCTGATCGTGCTGGTGACCGCCGCCGTCGCGGGGCCCGCGCTGGTCCTGGTCCACCGGCGCGGGCGCCGCACCGCGCCGCCGGCCGACCCGGCCGATCCCGGTCCAGCCGTCCCCGGCCCGGCCGACCCAGGTCCAGCCGTCTCCGGCCCGGTCGTCCCCGGTCCGGCCGCCGCGACCCCGGCGGAGACCGCGTCATGACGCCCTTCCTGCGGGTCGACGGCGTCCACGTCCGGTACGACGACCGGCCGGCACTGAACGGCGTCTCCCTCGACCTGCACCGCGGGACCGTTCTCGGGCTGCTCGGCCACAACGGGGCCGGCAAGACCACGCTGGCCCGGGCGGTCACCGGGCTGGTCCCGCTCAGCGCCGGCCGGATCACCGTGGGCGGTGTCGACGTCACCCGCGACCGGCGCGCGGCCCGCCGGCTGACCGGCGTCGCGCCGCAGGACCTGGCGGTCTTCCCGCCGCTGACCGCGGTGGAGAACATCCGCAGCTGGGCCGAGCTGTCCGGGCTCCGCGGCGGCCGGTGCCGGCGCGCGGTGGACGAGGCGGTCGAGATGATGCAGCTCGGCGAGCTGCGCGACCGCCGGGTCGGACAGCTGTCCGGCGGCGAGCAGCGCCGGGTGCACTGCGCGATGGCGATCGTCGCGCGGCCGCCGTTGCTGCTGCTCGACGAACCGACAGTCGGCGTCGATCCGGTCACCCGGAGGGCGATCCTCGGCCATGTCGGCGCGCTCGCCGCGGCCGGGACGGCGGTGCTCTACTCCACCCACTACCTGGCCGAGGTGGAGCAGCTCGGCGCGGAGGTGGTGATCCTGCACCGGGGTGCGGTGCTGGCCGCCGGCGGCGTCGCCGAGCTGGTGGGCCGGTTCAGCGAGACGGCTGTCGAGCTGACGTTCCGGTCCGGTGACGGCGTCGAGGCGATCCGTACCCCGGTGGCCGATCCGGTCGACGAACTGCCGGCCGTGCTGCACCGGTTCGGCGACCGGCGGCAGGACCTGGTCGGCGTCGCGATCCACCGGCCGAGCCTGGAGGACGTCTTCGTCCGCCTCACCAGCGGCGAGACCCGGCTGACCAGCGGCGAGACCGGTCCGGCCAGCGGCGAGGCCCCGGCCGCAGAGGAGGCCGGCCGATGAGCGCGCTGGTCGCCATGGTGCGGCACGAGTGGCGGGTGCAGCGGCGCGAGCTGGCACCGGTCGCGATGCTGACGATCATGCCGGTGGTGCTGATCACGGTGCTGCTGCCCACCTACGAGAACGCGCTGGCCCAGGACGCCCGCGGCGTCGGCGCGGCCGAGCACGCGGTGCCCGGGTTCGCGGTGATGTTCGCGCTGTTCCTGGCCGCGCACGCGGGCATGACGTTCTTCCGCGACCACGCCTGGCACACCTGGATGCGGCTGCGCACGCTGCCGGTTCCCGCGTCCACGCTGGTCACGGCCAAGCTGGTGGTGCCCTTCCTGCTGGTGCTGTTCCAGCTCGTCGCGGTGTTCGCGGTCGGCGCCGCCCTGTTCGACCTGCGGGTCCGCGGCTCGCTGGCGGGCCTCGTGCTGGTGCTGACCGTGTTCGCCGCCTGCGTGCTGGCGCTGAGCGTGCTGGCGGTGGCGGTGTGCCGGACCGTGGTGCATCTCGCCGCCGTGACCAACGTGGGCACCCTGGTCCTCTCCGGCCTCGGCGGCGCGCTCGTGCCGGTCGTCCTGCTCCCCGGCTGGCTGCAGCCGCTGGCGCCGCTGACCCCGTCGTACTGGGCGATGCGCAGCCTGCAGACCGTCGTGTCCGACGGCGCCGGCCTGACCGGGGTGCTGCCGCCGCTCGGTGTCCTCGGCGCGATGACCGCGGGGGTGGCGGCGGTCGGCGCCGTGCTCCTGCGCCCCGACCGTCCCAAGGAGGCATGGTGACCGGCAAGACCGTGCAGGAGGCGCTCGCCGTGGTGGGCCTGGAGCTCGACGCGCTGCTGGCAGCGGCCGGCAGCGTCCTCGACGGCGGCCATCCCTACCTGGTCGGCTCGCTCGCCGCCGGCCTGGGAAACGCGGGCAGCGACGTCGACATCCACCACTTCCGGCCGGAGACCGCCGCGCCGGCCCCGCCCTACCTCATGTTCGTCGACGGCGTCACCGTCGACGTGGAGTACTACCCGGCCGAGATCGCGGCCCGCACGGTCGCCGGGTACGCCGGCCTCACCTCGGTCGCCGTCGCGGACGGCCGGATCGCCCTGGCCACGCCGCCGGCCCGGACCGTGGAGCACCAGCTGACCCGCTGGCTGACCGCCCTCCCGCTGCGCGACGGGAGCCCACCGCTGGTGACCGGGGACGACCGCGCGGCCGTGGTGGCACTGCTCGCCCGTGCCGCGTACGACACCTTGGTGCAGCTCGCCGCGGTCGCGGCACTGGCCGGCGGGCGGGCCGGCGCCGGGTACCTGTGGCATCGCTGCGGGCGGCAGGCGCTGGAGGTGGCGTGCCGGATCGCCGGTGATCTCGCCACCGGCGACAAGTGGCTGCCCCGGCGGGCGCTGCGCACGCTGGGCGGGCCGTCGGTCGCCGGCGCGGGGTTCCGCACCGGCGACGAACAGGCGGTACGGGAGCTGCTCGCGGTGCTGCGCCTGCCGCTCGGCGACCCGCTCGCGATGACCGTGGTGCAGCGGTGCGACAGGGCCAGGGAGGTGGCGATCGGGCGGACCCGGCACCTGCTCACCCGGCACGGGCGGCTGTTCCGGGAGTACCCCGCGGCGGAGGGCCGGGTCGCCACGGTGGCCGCCGAGATCGGAGCGGGGACGTTGCTGCACGCCCTGCGCACCGGACAGATGACGATGCGCGCCGACCCGTCGGCGTGTGCGGAGGTGCTGCGATGAGCGAGGAGACCGGGAACGACCTGACCTGGGTGCTGACCCACGGCGCCGGCGCGGCGTGGCAGTACGCGATGGCGGTGCAGAGCACGGCACAGGACGTCGAGGCCGCGTACGACGACGAGGACTGGGCGGTCTGCGTGGAGTCGTGCGCCACCGTGCTGCGTGCCGTCGTGTACTGCGACCAGGTCGCCGGGGGGTACGTCGGGCCGCCGACCGACCTGGAACGGCATCTGGAACTGGCCTTCGCCGGCGGCGACGCGGCCGAGGCGCTGCACGCGCTGCCGGTCCCGGCCGACGCCACCCGCGACGACGCCGACACCGCGCGGGGGCTGATCGCCGGGCCGGTGGCCGCCCTGTGGTCCCGGTTGCCGATCGAGATCCCGGTGGTCCGCAGCGCCACCGGCTACTTCCCCACCGTGCGCATCGGCCGCGACATCGAACGGCTGCGGGCCGAGCACGGCCTGCCGCCCCTGGACTGGAACCAGTGGGAGTTCTGAACCCGCCGACCGAGGAGGACGCCGTGCCGATCGTCATTACCGAACACACCACCGAGCAGCCGGCCGACCGCGTCTGGACGGCGCTGCTGGACACCGAGTCGTTCGCGTCGTACATGGAGGAGGTCAGCGAGATCCGCATCGTGGAGAGCGACGGCGACCGCCGGCTCAGCGACTGGGCGGTGCTGCTCAAGGGCTCCCTGCTGGAGTGGCAGGAGGAGGAGCTGATCGACCGGGACCGCCGGCGCATCGAGTTCCGGCAGACCGAGGGCGACCTGGCCTACTTCTTCGGCCACTGGCAGGTCACCGAGCACGAGCAGGGCTGCACCGTGGAGCTGCGCGTCGAGTTCGACATCGGGATCCCGCTGATGGCCGAGATGCTCAACCCGGTCGCCGCGCGGGCCCTGGAGGACAACTCCCGGCGCATCCTCGGACAACTCGGCGAGCGGGCCGCCGTGACGCACCCGGCCCAACCATGACCACGGGCGCCGAGCCGGCCCGGGTGTTCCGCGCCATCCAGGACCACCTGTCGCCACCGCTCGCGCTGGCCACCAAGCTGGCCGGCCGCGGGGCGGTCGAGGTCGCCGCGGACGGCGTGTGGGTGACCATGTCCGACGGGCGGCGCCTGCTGGACTTCGGCTCGTACGCGGTGACCCTGCTCGGCCACCGTCATCCCGCCGTGGTCGACGCGGTCCGCGCCCAGCTCGACGTGATGCCGACGGCCACCCGGTCGATGGGCAACCCGGCGCACACGGCCGCGGCCGGCGCGCTGTCCGACTACCTCGGCGGGGCGTTCCCCCGGGTCCACTTCGGGCTCAACGGGTCGGACGCGGTCGAGGTGGCGGTCAAGCTGGCCCGGGTACGCACCGGCCGGCCCCGGATCGTGGCGGTCGAGGGCGGCTTCCACGGCAAGTCGCTGGGCGCGCTGGCCCTGACCCACCACGCGGCGTTCCGGGCCGGCCTCGGCGAGGTGCTGCCGAGCACCACGTTCGTGGCCCCGGACGATCCCGGCGCGGTGGCCCGGGAGGCCGCCCGCGGTGACGTCGCGGCCCTGGTGTTCGAGCCGGTCCAGGGCGAGAACGGGGTGCGTCCGCTCGACCCGGCGGTGCTGCGCCGCTGGTGCGACGACATGCGCGCGGCCGGCGGATACGTCGTCGCCGACGAGATCCAGACCGGGCTGCGCCGCTGCGGGCCGCCGCTGGTCGTGAGCGAGTGGGGACTACCGGTCGACGCGGTGCTGGTCGGCAAGCCGCTCGGCGGTGGCGTCGTACCGATCTCGGCCATGCTCTGCACCGACGATCTCTACCGCCCGCTGGCCACCAACCCGTTCCTGCACAGCGCCACCTTCAGCGGGCATCCGCTGTGCACGGCGGCGGTCCCGGCGGTGCTGGAGGTCCTGGAGTCACGGCGTGCGCACGGCGAACGGCTCGCGGCGCAGGTGTCGCAGGCGCTGCACGCGTTGCGCGAGGCCCACCCGGACGTCGTGGTCGAGGTCCGCGGCCGGGGCCTGCTGTGGGGCCTCGACTTCGCCGGCCCGGAGCTGGCCGGCGAGGTCATCCTGGGCGTGCTGCAGAACGGCCTGGTCGTGTCGCCGTGCCTGAGCCGCCCCTCCACGCTGCGCCTGCTCCCGCCGCTGGTCGCCGAACCGGGGCACGTCGAGCAGGCGGTGGGCGTGTTGACGAAGGCCGTGCAGGACGCCGGCCGCCTGGTCCGCAACGGTTAGGAAGACCGATGGACATGCATCCGTACGGGGCCGTCTGGCCGGACGTCACCCGGTTCCTCCCCGACCCGGTGCTGGCCGGGATCGCCGGCGGCGCGCAGGAGGCCGACCGGGCGGGCCGGCCGCCGGCCGCCGGCCTGGCTCTGCTGCGCGACGCCGACTGGCCCGGCATGCCGGTGCCGGCGGACTTCCACGGTGGCGGCGCGACCCTGCTGGAGTGCTGCGCCGCCCAGCTCCGCCTGGCCACGGCCGATCCGGCGCTGGCCATCGCGGTCAACATGCACCTGTTCTCGGTGGGTCTGATGGTCGAGCACTGGCGCCGCCGCGCCGACGTGTCGTGGTTGCTGCTGGAGGCGATCGCCGAGCAGCGGCGGCTGCTCGCGTCGGCGTTCGCGGAGCCGAACCTGGGCGGCTCGGTGAGCCGGTCCACGTTCGTCGCCCGGCCGGCGCCGAAGGGCTGGCTGGTGTCCGGCACCAAGCGGCCGTGCTCGCTGGCCGGGGAGGCCGACCTGGTCTCCTTCCAGATGGAGGTGCCGGCCGGCGACGGACGCGACGTGGTGGTCGCGCTGCTGCCGACCGGCGCGCCGGGGCTGAGCGTCCGGCGGTCCTGGGACGCCCTCGGGATGCGCGGCTCCGGCTCGGACACTGTGGTGTTCACCGACTGTCACGTGCCCGAGGAGCTGGTGTTCTACCGGGCCCCGGCCGGCGACGAGCAGGACGACGTGCTGGCCGCCGGTGTGGTCTGGTTCAGCCTCACCGCGTCCGCCTGCTACCTCGGGCTCGCGCGGGCGGCCGTGGCGGCGGCCCGTGATCTGCTCGGCCGCGGGTCGGTCCACCACCTCGGCGTCCCCCGCGCCCACCTGCCCAGCGTGCACGACGTGGTGGGCGCCCAGGTCGCCCCGTTGCTGACGCTCGAGGCGGCGTGCGCGCACCTGGCCGGGCAGCTGGACGCCGGCGCCGCGCCGCACGCGGTGCTGCCCGCCTGCCTGGCGGTCAAGCAGCAGACGATGGACGTGGTCCCGGCCGCGGTCGGCGCGCTGGCGGAGGTGTGCGGCGGGGTCGCGTACGGCCGGTCGACCCCGCTGGAACGACTCTGGCGGGACGCGCAGGCCGTCCGGTTCCACCCGCCGACCCGCCTGCCCACGCTGCAGTACCTGGGCCGCGACGCCCTCGGCCTGCCGGCGTACCTAGACCTCGACGAGCACGCGCCGCGGCTGGCCGGTGACCTCGCCGGAACCGACGAAAGGGGATGACGATGCGGTCCAGAGCGGAACTCGCCACACTCGTACGGGAGAAGGTGGCCGAGGTGGTCGGCGCCCCGGTCGAGGAGATCGACGAGTCGACCAACCTCGAGGTGGGATACCACATCGACAGCCTGGAGCTGATGGAGATCGGCGCCCGGCTGGAGACCGCGCTCGGTGTCCGCCTCGACCTGCGCGAGCTCGCCGGGATCGAGACGGTCGGGCAGGCGATCGACCTGCTGACCAGGCGGCTGGCGGCGCAGCCGTGAGCCGGGTCCGGGTGGCGGTGACCGGGCTGGGGGTGAAGGTGCCGGCCGGCACCGGCGTCGAGAACGCCTTCGCCTGCCTCCTGGCCGGGCGGTCGCGCGCGGTGCCCGTGCCGGAGCTGGTCGACCGCGGCATCGCTGTCACGTTCGCGTGCCCGGTGCCCGGCTTCGACCCGGCCGCCTACCTCACCCACCGCGAGTCCCGCCGCCTCGACCGGGCCGCTCAGCTCGCTGTCGCGGCGGCCGCCGACGCGGTCGCCGACGCCGGTGACGCGGGCATCCACCCGGACCGGACCGGCGTGTTCGTCGGCAGCGGGCTCGGCGGCATCCTCGCCACCACCGCGATCACCCGCGCGCACGACGCCCAGCCGGGCGGCATGCCGGTCGACACCGTCGCGCGGCTGATGCCCAGCGCCCCGGCGGCCTGGATCGCGCTGCGCCAGGGTTGCCGTGGGCCGGCCCTGACCTACGCCACCGCCTGCGCGAGCGGCGCGACGGCGATCGGTGAGGCGGTCCTGAAGCTGCGGGCCGGCGAGGTGGACACCGCGGTGGCCGGTGGCGTGGACACACCGATCGGCGCGATGGTGATGGCCGGCTTCGCCCGGATCGGCGCGCTGTCGATGCGCAACGACGACCCGGCCGGCGCCTCCCGGCCGTTCGACGTCTCCCGCGACGGGTTCGTGATGGGCGAGGGCGCCGCCTTCCTCGTGCTGGAGCGCTGGGAGCACGCCAGGGCCCGGGGCGCCCGGATCCACGGCGAGGTCGCCGGGTACGGCAGCAACACCGACGCCTTCCACATCGTGGCCCCGATCGCCGAGGGCACGGTGGCCGCCGACTGCATGACGGCCGCGCTGGCCGACGCCGGGGTCGAGCCCGCCGACGTGGGGCACGTCAACGCGCACGGCACGGCGACGCCCCTGAACGACCGGGCCGAGACGGCCGCGCTGGCGCTCTGCTTCGGCGACCGGGCGCCGGTGGTGACCGCCCCCAAGGGCGTGACCGGCCACATGATCGGCGGCGCCGGCGCCTTCGAGGCGATCGCCGCGCTGCTGGCGGCCACCCGCGGCGTCGTGCCGCCGGTCGCCAACCTGACGGCCGCCGACCCCGGCTCCCCGCTCGACCTGGTCCGCGCCGAACCGCGGAGGATCGAACAGGGCCGCCCGGTGATCTCCAACTCCTTCGGGTTCGGCGGGCACAACGCGTCCCTCGTCCTGATCCCGGAGTCCTGACGTGCGCGTGCTGCTGACCGGGGCCACCGGTGTGGTCGGCGTCGAGGTGGCCCGCCGGCTGGCCACGCCCGGCGGGCCGGAGCTGGTCCGGGTGGCGCGCCGCCCGGCCGGCGACGACACGGTGACCGTCTGGCGGATCGGCGCCGAACCGCCGCCGGCCGGGGTGCGCGGGCCGTGGGACGTGATCGTGCACGCCGCGGCGTCGACCCGCTGGACGATGACCCGGGACGAGGCGCGGGAGGCGAACATCGTCCCCCTTGACGCGGTCCTCGCGCTGGCCGGCGCGGACACCCACCTGGTGCACGTCTCCACGTCGTACGTCGGTGGCGCGCGCCTCGAGGACGACCGGGCCGACGCGTTCGACGGCTTCCGCAACGGCTACGAGTGGTCCAAGGCGGCCGTCGAGCGGATTCTGCTGGACCGCCACCGCGGCCCGGTCACCGTGGTCCGGCCACCGCTGATCCTCGGCCGCCGGGAGGACGGCGCGATCCGCCGGTTCAGCGGGCCCTACACGTTGCTCCAGTCGCTGGTCTCCGGGCTGGCCGCGGTGGTGGTCGGCGACCCGGGCGGGTACGCCGAGATCGCGCCCGTCGACCAGGTCGCCGACGTCATCGCCGGGGCCGCGCTGGGTGCACCGCCGCAGCGCCCGGTGATCGAGGTGGTGGCCGGCGGCGAGCGCAGCCTGCGGCTGGCCGAGCTGGTCGAGATCACCTGCCGCGAGCTGAACGACTGGCGCGCCCGGCACGGCGTGCCGCCGATCGAGCCGCCGCCGCTGATCTCGCGGCGGCGCTGGCACCGGTTCTTCCTGCCGCTGGCCGACCAGTACCTGTCGCCGATCCAGCGCGGCGCGGTCGACCTGCTCGGCATGTTCGAGAGCTACACCAGCATGCCCGAGCCGTTCACGCCGACCCGGCCGGTCGAGGACCCGGCGGCCGTCCTGGTCGCCTCGGTGCGCTATTGGACCGAGACCAAGCCTCGGCTCGCGGCCCGGCTGCCGCAGCCGTGGGCCTTGATCGCACCGGGATGAGCGCGGCCCTGACCCGCCGTAACGCACACGACCGATGCTCGAAAGAGGTCATTTTGAGCACACTGTTTGCGCGGTGCGCTATGGTCGTGGCTCTCGACGGGCCGGAGCCGTCCGGTGCGAAACCATCGATCTGAGGAGCTCGTGCATGTGCGGGATCGCCGCGGCACTGCCGGACTACGACTGTGACCTGCCACCGGTCACCGATGCCCAGCTGCGCGACGTGCTGCCGGCGGCGCCGCAGCCCGAACCCACCACCGACCAGCCCGGCTCGATTGAGCTGCACGCCGCCTTCGACGGCCTGGTCAAGGACCTGACCGCCGCCCACGAACTCCTCACGCTGCCCACCGCGGTGCACCGGCTGGCCTGCTCCGCCGCGCTGTGCGACGACATCCTGGCGCGGACCTCGGCGCTCGACCGCTGGCTCACCGCGGCCGAGCGGGTCCTCGACGACCCGGCCGCCGCCTGGGACGCCGACCTGCTGGAGCAGGCGCAGCAGCGGGCCGTCGCCGCCCGCGACCTGCTGTGGTCGATCGAGCAGGACCGGATCAGCGCCGCCCGGCGGATCGCCGCCCTGGCCGGGCAGCACGACATCACCCTCCGGGAGGCGCGCAGCTACCTGGCCGTCGACGCGGTCCTGGACGCAATCGACCGGCTCGAGGTCCGCGGCCGCGACTCGGCCGGTGTCCAGCTGTGGGTCGAGCTCGACGACGCCGACCTGGCGCGGGTGCCGGCCACGCTGAGCGCCCGCGCCGACGACGACTTCCGCCACTGCGCCACGGCGCAGTTCCCCGGCGGCGTGTCGCTGGTCTACAAGCGCGCCTCGATCATCGGCCGGCTCGGCGACAACGTCGCCCACCTGCGCGCGGCGATCACCGGCGACGACGAGCTGCACACCGTGCTCGGTCTGCCCAGCGCCCGCGTGACGGTGGTCGCGCACACCCGCTGGGCCAGCGTGGGCCGGATCAGCGAGGCCAACGCGCACCCGCTGGACAGCGCCGCCCCGGCCGGCGACGGCACCGGCTTCGCGATCGCCGCGCTCAACGGCGACATCGACAACCACGTCGCGCTGCGCGAGCACCTCGGCCTGCCCGCCTCCTCGACCGGCATCAGCACCGACGCCAAGCTGATCCCGGTGATGCTCGCCCGGCAGACCGGCGCGGGCCGCCCGGCCGACCAGGCGCTGGCCGCCTCCGTCCGGCAGTACCACGGCTCGGTCGCCATCGCCGCGCAGTCCGACGCCGCCGCCGGGCGCCTGCTGCTCGCCGTCAAGGGCAGCGGCCAGGGGCTGTACGTCGGCTTCGCGCAGGGCTGCTTCCTGGTCGCCAGCGAGGTGTACGGCCTGGTCGGGTGGACCGACCGCTACCTGCGGATGGACGGCACCCACACCGACGGCGGCGAGGCCGGCACGGTCATCGTGCTCGACCGGCGCGGCGCCGGCACGCTCGCCGGCCTGACCCGCGAGACGGTGCTCGGCCGTCCCCGGCCGGTCGAGGGCGCCGAGGTCTCCACCGCCGAGATCACCACCCGCGACATCGCCCGCGGCGCCTTCGACCACTACCTGGAGAAGGAGATCAAGGAGGCGCCGTCCTCGTTCCGCAAGAGCCTGCGGGGCCGGATCTCCGACGACGGCCAGCGGCTCTCCGTCGCGCTCGGCGAGTCGTCGCTGCCCGTTTCCATCCGCACGCGTTTCGCGGCCGGCGAGTTCAGCGAGCTCCTCTTCGTCGGGCAGGGCACGGCCGCGGTCGCTTGCGAGGGCATCGCGAAGCTGGCCGAGGAGCTGCTGCACCCGGCCGTCATGGTGAGCGCGATGCCGGCCACCGAGCTGTCCGCCTGGAAGCTGCGCGCCGACATGTCGTCGACCTGCATCGTCGCGGTCAGCCAGTCCGGCTCCACCACCGACACCAACCGGGCCATCGACATGGCCCGCACCCGCGGCGCCGCCGTGCTGGCGATCGTGAACCGCCGGGACAGCGACCTGAGCCACAAGGCCGACGGCGTCCTCTACACCTCCGACGGGCGCGACGTCGAGATGGCGGTCGCCTCGACCAAGGCGTTCTACTCGCAGGCGGCCACCGGCGCGCTGCTCACTCTGCAGATCGCCAAGCTGTGCGGCACGCTTGCCCCCGAGCTGGAAGACCTGATGCTGCACGCGCTGCAGGAGATGCCGCAGCAGTTGCGGACGCTGGCCGGCGTGGGCCCGCGGATGGCCGAGATCGCCCAGGTGGCGATCCGCTACCCGCACTGGGCCGTGGTCGGCTCGGGGCCGAACCGGGTCGCCGCCGACGAGACCCGCATCAAGCTCTCCGAGCTGTGCTACAAGACCGTCTCCACCGACGCCGTCGAGGACAAGAAGCACGTCGACCTGTCCGCCGAGGCGTTCGTGCTGGTCTGCGCGGCCGGCACGCCTCCGGGCCAGCTGCGCGACCTCACGAAGGAGGTGGACATCTTCGCCGCGCACCGCAACCAGCCGGTGGTCATCGTGGACGAGGGCATCGACCTGCCCTGGGCGACCGACTGGGTGGTCCCGGTCCCGGCGGCGCACCCCGCGTTCGCCTGGATCCTCAGCACGGCGGCCGGGCACCTGTTCGCCTACCACGCCGCCCGGGCGATCGACGGCACCGCCGACCCGCTGCGGGAGGCGCTGGCCGAGCTGGAGGCGTCGGTGGACGCCGGCCGCACCGCCCTGGACGAGCTGGACGCCGCGTCCGGCCGGGTGCACGAGTTCCTCGCCGGCGCGGCGCAGGGCCGCCTGCGCGGGGTCCTGCCCAGCGACATCATGCTCCGCGTGCACCAGGCCGCGACGCTGGTGCGGCACGGCGCCGCCGCCGTGCTGCCGGAACTGCCGGTCGCGGTCGGCGACGCCGCCGATTTCGTACGCACCCAGCTCACCGGCGCCGTGGACGAGCTGACCCGGTCGATCGACTCGGTCAAGCACCAGGCCAAGACGGTGACCGTGGGCACCTCCCGCGGCGACTCCGACCTGCTCGACAACACCATCGCCGGGGCCGTCACCGAGGCCGGCGGCGACCCGTCGCTGCTGAGCTACCCGGTGCTGCTGGCGGCGCGCGCGTTCAGCCGGGTGGTGGAGCGGGTCGACGGCACCATCCGCTACCAGCTGAGCGGACCACCGAGCCAGGCGACGCTGCGGGTCACCCGCAAGACCGGCATCGTGCGCGACCTCACCAGCCGCGCCGACGGCGGCGCCGCGCTGAGCGGCTCCAAGCAGCTCGCGGTCGCCTCGCGGATGGTGCGGCTCGTCCGGGGCACCCGCGACGGCCGGCTGGTGCTGATGATCCCCGAGCAGACCGGCGGCCGGGTGCACGCGCTCACGCTGGTGCACGTGACCCTGGCCGAGCGGGCCGAGCCGGCGCACGTCGCCGGCGTGCTGGAGCTGACCGGCAACCGGCTGGCGGAGATCCGGGCCGCGGTCACCGAGACCGACACCGCGTTCACCGTCGACGACCTGGCCCGCGTACCTGTCGAAACGGTCCTCATGGGCCCGATCGACGAGGTGGTCCGGCACCTGACGGTCCCCGCCTGACGGTCCCGGCCCGCCGCCCCACCGAGCCGACGCGGCCGGTCAGTGCCGGACGTCCGGCAGCCCGGCCGCGCGGGCGGCGGCGAGCCGGGCCGCGCCGAGCGCGGGGTCGTCCGCCGGCAGCGGGTCGACGCCGTGGCGGTCGCGGACGCCGCGCATGACGGCTGCGCCGACCGGGCCGGGTCCGAGCAGCACCGAGCCGCCGAGCACGACGGTGGCCGCGGGACCGTCCGCGGCCACCGTCGCCAGCGCGTGCAGCAGCAGCGCGGCGGCGTCCGCGGCGATGGCGGCCGCGGTGGCGTCGCCGCGGGCGGCGGTGGCGCTCACCACCGGCGCCAGGCTCGCCAGGACCGCCGGCGGCGCGCGGTGCACCCGCGCGACCAGCGCCTGACGCGCGTCCTCCGCCCCGGCGGCGATGCCCAGCGCGGCGGGCACGGTGGCGGTGAGCTCCGTCGCCGGCGCGCGCCCGTCGAGCCGGGCGAGGACGGCCCGTACGGCTGCGCGTCCCAGCCACACCCCGGACCCGTCGTCCCCGACGATCCACCCGTGACCGTCGCAGCGCCGGGCCAGGCGGTGCCGGCGCACGGCCGCCGCGGCGGCGCCGGTGCCGGCGACCAGGACCAGGCCGGCGGGCTCCGCGGTCGCCGACGCGAAGGCCAGCTCCAGGTCGGTGCGGAGCTCCACCGCGCAGGTGAGCCCGGCGAGGCGCCAGGCCCCGCGCAGCGCGTCCAGGGCGGCCGGTCGTCCGGCCGGGCCGGCGCCCGCCATCCCGGCCACGGCGGCGACCACGCGCCGGGGATCGACGCCGGCCAGCGCGGTGTGCAGGGCGTCGGCGAGCGCGGCCTGCGGCCGGCCGGCCGACCACGGGTTCGCGCCGCCGCTCTCGCCGCGGCCCACCACCCGGCCGCCGATCGTGGCGATCACGCAGCGGGTGCCGCTGCCGCCGCTGTCCACGCCGGCGACCAGCGCCTCCGGCCGGCCCGCGGCCGTCGTCACGGGCGCCGCAGCACGGCGACCGCGTCCCCCACCGTCCCCCCGCAGCGCTGCAGGGCGGCCGAGGCCGCGTCCACGCCGGCCTCGGCGAGGAGGGCGACGACCGCGACACGGACGTTCCACCCGGCCCGGCGCAGGGTGTCGGCGCACATCTCCGGGCTGGCCCCGGTCACCTCGGCGACCACGCCCACCCGCCGGCGGTCGAGCTTGTCGTTGCGGCCGGCGCCGTCGATCATCAGATTCGCGTACGTGTGTCCGCGCCGCACCATGACAGCGGTGGAGAAGGTGTGCAGCACGATCTTGGCGGCCGTGGCGGCCTTCATCCGGGTGGAGCCGGTGACCACCTCCGGACCGGTGTCCACCGCGATGTGCACGTCGGCGCGAGCCGCCAGCGGCGCCTGCGGGTTGCTCGAGATCAGCACGGTCCGCCCGTTCGCCGCCCGGGCGGCGAGCAACGCGCCGCCGACGAACGGGGTGCGCCCGCTGGCGGTCACGCCGATCACGACGTCGCCGGGGCGCACCACCCGTGCCATCCGCCCGGCCCCGGCGTCCGCGTCGTCCTCGGCCGCCGGGTCGGCGTGCAGCAGCGCCGCCGGGCCGCCGGCCAGGTGCGCCACCACCCGGCGTCCGTCGTCACCGTAGGTGGGCGGCAGCTCGGCCGCGTCGAGGACGGCGAGCCGGCCGGACGTCCCGGCGCCGACGTAGTGCACCCGGCCGCCCGCGTCCAGCGCCGCCACCGCGAGGTCGACAGCGGCGGCGATCCGCGGCAGGGCGGCGGCGACAGCGCCCGGCACGGTGGCGTCCTCGGCGTGGATGGCCCGGACCAGTTCGTCGGTGGGCAGGCGGTCGAGGTCGGCCGTGCGCGGATGCCGCCGCTCGGTGGGCGGCAGCTCGCCGGGCCCGGTCATGTGACGGCCTCGTACAGGCGGCGCATGGAGCAGATGGTGGACCGCAGCTCCTGCAGGTGGTTGCCGGGTGTGTAGGCGACAGCGGGCAGCGTCCGCGGGACGGCGGCGGGGTCGAGGCCGACGGTCTCCACCGCGCAGCCCGACGACAGGGCGAGGATGCGGACGGCGTCGCAGTGCTGGTAGGGCACGTAGATGCCGGAGGTGACGATGAGCACCCGGTCGTACAGCGTGAGCGCCACCTCGCGCGCCCAGTGCCGCAGCGTGTCCAGTGTGGAGGCGCGCCGGGCGCCGGGCGCGCTGGACGCCGACGCCAGCACCCGCACCTCCGGCCCGGGGCCGTGCCACCAGCGGCTCGACCACGACCGGTTCAGATCCGGCCCGGTGTGCAGCTCCTCGACGACCTTGTCCGGTTCACCCAGCGCGAAGGCGTCGCGCACGGCGGCGGTCAGCACGTCCACCTCGTACGCGCAGCCGTGCAGACCCAGCGGAGCGAGTGCCGCGCGTTCGGCCTCGTGGAGGCGCCGATAACTCCCCAGCCCGGTGACGACGCCCGCGGCGGTCGTCCCGGCCGAGATGAGGTGGCCGGCGTAGTGCACCCGTTGCAGGCACGCCGGCGCGACAGCACCCAGCATGAGCAGGTGGGTGTAGCGGCGCCGGCGGGGCGGGCGGCGGTCGCACAGCCCGAGCGCCGCGGTCGCCGCCGTGACCCGCCGGACCAGGTCGGCGGCCAGCACCGGTTCGTCGGCGTCGATCCGTTCCCGGCCCCGGCGGTAGTCCCAGTGCTGAGCCGAGAAGTCGTCGAGATATGCCAGCACCGCGCCCGTACCGGAGGCCCGGGGAATCCGGCCGCCGAAGGACTCGACCAGGTCGCGCAGCGGCGTGGAGGTGCTCCACCGCGTGACCGCCGCGGCGATGCCGGCCGGCGCCACTCCCCCTTCGGCGGCGGGGAGGGGCACCTGCTCGTACCGCACCGTTCGCCACCCCCACCACAACAGCTCTATCGACGAGCATCTTTCCGGATGCCCCGGTGCCAGACAAGGGGTGCGGTGACCGGCGGCCGTATGCGGTGGCTCACCGGGTGGGCGTCACCTTGGTGATGCCGAGCGGGGCGTCCGGGTCGTTGCCCCGGTTCACCGCGAGGGCGAGGGTCAGCCGCTGCAGCGGCAGGATGTCGAGCAGCGGGCTGTACCGCTCGTCCACCGCGGGCACCGGGAACCGGCCGTGCGTGCCCGCCACCTCGGTCGGCGAGACCACGGTGACCTCGGTGTCGCGGGTGCTGAGCTTGGCGACCACCTCGCGCATGGCGGCGCCGCCGGGGCCCGCGCCCACGACCGCGAGCACCGGGACCCGGGGGGCGGTGACGGCCAGCGGACCGTGCAGCAGGTCGGCCCCGGAGTAGGCCAGGGTCGGCACGTACGAGGTCTCCATGATCTTGTGGGCGGCCTCGCGGGCGGTCGGATAGCCGTAGGCGCGACCGGTGACGACGAGGTTGTCGACGAAGCGCAGGCGGGAGGCGACCCGCTCGGGCTCGTCGCCGGCGAGGACCTCGGCGGCCAGCTCGGGCAGTGTGGCGAGGAACGCCGCCTCCTCGGCCGGGAGCCGGCCGTCACCGGCGCGGACGCCCTCGATGAGCATCAGCAGCGCCAGCAGCTCGGTGGTGTAGGTCTTGGTGGCGGGCAGCGCCCGCTCGTGGCCGGCGTCGAGGTGGATGACCAGCTCGGCGATGGTGGCCAGCGGCGAGTCGGGCTCATTGGTGATCGCCACGGTGGTGGCGCCGGACGCCCGCGCCGCCTGGACCAGCTCGCACAGGTCCGGCGACTCACCGCTCTGCGAGACGCCGATGACCAGCGCCTGCGAGTAGTCGGCCCGCGCGCCGAACAAGGTGACGGTGCTGGGCGAGCCGAGGCCGGCCGGCAGCCCCAGCCGGATCTCGCTCAGGTAGCCCCCGTAGAGCGCGGCGTGGTCGGAGGTGCCCCGCGCGGTCAGCATCACGTACCGCGGCCGGCGCGCGGCGACGACCGCGGCCACCTCGGCGATGCGGGCGGCCGCGGCGGGCGCGACGAGACGCCCGTACGCGGCGGGCTGCTCACTGATGTCGGTGGCCATGCCGGCGCCAGCCGAGCCAGTCTTGATGTTCGAAGCGTGCGCGCTACTGGAGACCATGTGCTCATTGTTGCGCGAAACGCGGCACTTTCGCAATCAAAGAAGCAGAAGCTGCTCACTCAGCGGGCTTCAGGTGCGCGAGGATGGCCGCCGTGACCTCCTCGGCCGGGCGTTCGGCGTTGATGGTGACAATGTTCGGGCGCTGCTGCGCCAGGCGCAGGTATTCCGCGCGGAACAAGCGCAGGAACTCCACGCCCTCGCTGGTCTGCACCGGCTTGTGCCGGCGCGCCGAGATGCGCTTCCAGGCCAGGTGGGGATCCACGTCGAGCAGGATCGTGATGTCCGGCGGGCGGACCAGCCGCAGCATCCGCAGCACCCATTGCAGTTCGGCGCCGTACGCCCGGGCGTAGGCCTCGTAGCAGAGCAGCCCGCGGTCCCAGACGACGGTCTGCCCGGCCTCGAGCCGTGGCTCGATCCACCGCCGCGAATGCTGCACGACGTCGCTGGCGATGACGAACTCGCGCAGCGTCGCCGGGATCTCCGGATGGTAGGAGTGCGGATCGCCGAACATCTCTTCGGCCAGGTCGAAGATGCTGTACGTGGCCGACAGATGCGTCTTGGTCGTCACCACGTCGACACCGCGCGCCGTCAGCGCCGCGGCCACCGCCGCGACCTGTGTGCTCTTACCGCTTCCGTCGATGCCCGCGAGGGAGACGAGCTGCGGCACCATGCGATTTCCCCCGTTTCGACGACCGTTGTGGCACCAGGCCGACGAGCATACTCATCGATGGCAAGGCCGCCGGGCGTCCGTGCGTCAGGCCACCTCCTTGCGCGGGAAGGCGTCGCGGAAGCCCAGCAGGAACGACGAGAGCCGCTCCGCGGCGGCCTCGAACCACACCCGGCCCTTCTCCGCCGTGGCCAGCGACGGCGACCCGATGATGCCGGTGGCGGACAGCTCGCCGAACACCTCGGGCATGAACATCGGCGACTTCTCCAGCAGGTCGTGGTGCAGCCCGGGCAGCCGCCGGTAACTGATCTCGTCGGCGATCAGTTCCGTGCGCACGCTCTCCGGGCGCAGGTGCAGCATCAGCGAGGTCTCGAACTCGCACCCGTGCGCCATGCCGCCGGGTGTTGGCGACTCGCGCAGCTCCCGCACCTCCGGCAGGCACAGGCTCCAGTAGGAGCAGCACGCCGTCCGGAACTGCGGATCCTCGTTCAGCACGTGCGTGGCGGCGCGGACCAGGTCGTTGTTCCAGCCGTGACCGTTGACGATCACCAGCCGGCCCCATCCGGACCGGCGCAGCGACCGGCCCAGGCCGACCAGCAGGTCCAGGTAGACCGGGGCCGGCACGGAGACCGTGCCGGGAAACCCCAGCTCCTTCTCGTTGTAGCCGAACGGCAGCGCCGGCAGCACCAGGTCGCCGGTGGACGCGCACGCCGCCGCCGCGACCCGTTCGGCCAGGTAGAGGTCGGTGTCCAGGGGCAGGTGCGCGCCGTGCTGCTCGCACGACCCGGTGACCAGCACCGCCGTCGGGTCGCGGTCGCGGAACGCCTCGCTCACCTCGGTCGTGGTCAGCAGCCCGGCCGGTACGGCCGGCCGGTCAGCAGGGCTCGGCAACGGTGCTCACCGCCGTACCGGTCAGGCAGGTGATCCGCTCGACGACGCCGGCGGGCAGGGTCGCCAGGTCCTTGACCAGGGCCTCGCGGATCGCCAGTGACCGCTCCAGGTGCTCGCGCCGCCGGCGGTCGAACGCCTCCTCGTTCCAGCTGGTCATCGCGATGTCCAGCGCCGACTCGAAGAACTGCAGCCCGATGTCGTTCAGCCGGCCGATGTGCTCGTCGGTGATGGCCTGGATCCGGTGCGCCATCGCCTCGTCGAGGTCGCCGTTCTGTGCCCGCCGCCAGAACGCCGGCACGTCGACCACCGCGAAGCGCTGGAAGAACTTGTCGACGTCGATCAGGTCGGCGGTGTAGCCGCGCATGAACGCCTTGCCGAGGTGCCCGATCTCGGGGATCTCCCAGTCGTACACGTCGTACGGCGAGTCGTAGCTGAAGTCGGCGGCGAGCATGCCCTTCTGGATCAGCTGCATGGAGATCTCGGTGCCGGGGAAGACGTCCAGCGTCTGGCAGTAGTTGGAGTACAGGTACATCTGCCCGACCGAGTGCAGGAAGTGCCCGTCGATCTTCAGATCCTGCCACGAGGTGAACGGGTCGAACATGATGAAGCCGATCTGCAGTCCGACCCGGGCCTCCCGGAGCTGCCGCAGGACCTTGTAGTACTCCTCCGGCGTCTCGTGCTTCTTGAAGTACTCCAGCCGCCGCGGCGAGCCGGACTCGACGCCGATGTAGACACAGCTCAGGCCGCTGCGCATCAGTTTGGCGATCAGCTCGGTCTCGCCGTTGATCGCGTCGGCGCGCAGCAGCGCCCGGAAGCCCACCTTGATGCCCGACTCGATCAGCAGGTCGGCGATCTCGTCGGCGCGTTTGCGGCCCCGCTTCGACGGCGGGATGAAGTTGTCCTCGCTGAACCAGAAGAAGTTGATGCCGTACTTCTCGACCAGGCTCTTCATCTCGGCGACGACCAGCTCGGCGCTGCGGGCCCGCCACTTGATCCGGTAGCCCAGCGAGGGGTCGACGCAGAACGTGCACTTGAACGGGCAGCCCCGGCTGGTGGAGATCCGCGCGTCGGTGACGTTCATGCCCCGCCGGATCATCTCCTCCAGCGTGTCGCGGGCGGGTTCCGGCAGGTCGTCCAGGGCCGGTTCGGGCGGCGCCCCGGTGTAGTGCATCAGGCCCTTCTCGTTGCGCAGGTAGAGCCCGGGGATGGTCTTCAAATCAGTGCCGTCGTTCAGCGCGTCCACCAGCCGGCCCATGGTGATCTCACCGTCGCTGGCCACCACCACGTCCACGCACGACTCCCGGCGCAGCAGGTCGCGGGCGCTGTAGAAGGCCTGGTGGCCGCCCCACACGATGAACAGATCGGGGCGCAGCTCCTTGAGCCGGTAGGAGATGTCCAGCGCCTCGCGGATCGTGATGCCGGTGATCGACATGCCGACCATGTCGGGTTCGGTGGCCAGGATCTGCCGCGCGCAGGCGTCGGCGTCCTTGATCGGCGCTTTCTCGGCCAGCTCCCAGTAGGAGATGTAGCTGTCGACCTGGAAGTTCAGGATCTCCACCGGTACGCCACGCTCGCGCAGGTAGGCGGCGATGTACCCGATACCGAGGTGTTCGGCGCCGGCCTGCGAGACCGCGGAGGAACGCTTCTCATCACTCGACGGCAGGACGAGCGTCACCTTTGTCATCGTGCTTCCTCCCCATAGCTTGCGGACCCTTTGTCCATCACCGCCCGCGCCGGCCGCCCGAACCGCGGGCAGTGCACCGGCCGGACCGCCTTACCGAGACACTCGTTGCAGCCGTCGCAGGCGCCCCCGCCCACGCCGGCGAGGATCTTCGCCGGCAGGTCGGGCTCGGCGATCAGCGGACGGGAGAGCGCGACGAAGTCCGTCCCGCCCTGGGTCAGCGCGGAGGCCATGCCCGCCGCCGTCCGGAACCCGCCGCACGAGCCCACCACCAGAGCGGGATGCCGCGCCTTGACCCGGCCCGCGAACGGCACGAAGAAGCCCTCGGACCGGACGTCCGGCTCCCCCCGGCGCGACGGCGTCAGCCAGGACCGCGCCGCGGGCGTCCACGCGCTCCACTCCACCGCGGACACCCGGGTGGCGGCCAGCGCGTCGGCGAGCCGGTCGGCGTCGGCCAGGTCGTAACCGCCGGGGACGAAGTCCGAGACGTTGGCCTTGACCAGGACGGCCAGGCCGGGCTGCACGGCGGCGCACACCTCGTCGACGATGCGCAGCGTCAACTCCAGACCGCGGTGCCCGGCGGTACCGAGCCGCAGCGGCGGCGCACCGGCCACCAGCTGATTGAGCAGGTAGCCGTGGGCGGCGTGCAGCTGCACGGCGTCGAAACCCGCCTCGGCGGCGGCCCGGGCCGCGTCCCGGAACAGGCGTACCACGGCGGCCTCATCGTGCTCGCCGAGGGCGAGCGCGCCGCCGTGCCCGAGCTGGGCGCAGAGCGGCGCCGGGCCGGCCCGGCGGACCGCCGCGACGACCGCCGCCCAGGCCGGCACGGCCGGACCGGGCCGCAGCACGCCGTGGCTCCGGCTGGCGCGCACCGCCTCGTCGACGGCGAGGTAACCGGTGACCACCAGGCCGGCGCCGCCGGCGGCCAGCTCCTCGTGGATGCGCCGCATGTCCGCGGTCGGCAGGCCGTCGCCGTCCACCGCGCGTTCCGTGGTGCCGGACCGGACGATGCGGTTGGCCAGGCGCAGCGGGCCCATCCGCAACGGGCGGGCGAGCACCGCGGCCGCGCCGGGGTCCGGGCGGGGACGGAAGGTGACCGACATCAGCAACCGCGGCCGCAGGTCGGTGGCGAGCCCGGACACCAGGCCGTGCGCGCGCACCACCGCGTCGGCCTCGCGCAGCTCCGCCTCGGTCGGCACGCGGGGCCCGGGTCGCGCGCCCGCCAGGCCGGCCGGGTCGCCGGCGTCCAGCACCGCCACCGAGACGACGTCGGGCAGCAGGGCGAAGGTCAGTGCGGTCGCGGCGCCGGTACGGCCCGCGGCGGACCACCGGCGGTGGAGCTCGCGGGCGGCAGCGGCCCGGCCGTCACCGGAAGCGGCCCGGGCGTCACCGGCCGCGGGCGAGCCGGGACCGGCCAGCAGGCCGTCCGCCAGCGGGTGCCGCACGATCACCGCGCCGCCCCACCGGCGCAGCCGGCCCAGGCACTCCAGCAGGACCTCCTGGCGCACCACGCTGAAGGCGAGCTCGACGGCGTCCAGGCCGGGCACCTCCAGCGCCGCCCGCACCTCGGCGGCCGTGCGCACGGTGGCGCCGACCGCGCGCAGCCGGTGCCGGTGCCGCAGCTCGGTGAGCGGCGTCAGCGCGGCGACGCCGGCCGCGGCGACGTCCAGCAGCACCAGGTCGGGCGGCTCGGGCAGGGCCGGGCCGGTGAGCGCGCCGGCCGCGGCCGGGGCGGCGGTGAACGCGTCGGGCAGCTCCGGCCCGGTCCAGCGCGCCGGCCGCACATCCCGGAAGAACCGCACGCCCCGGTCGTACGCGGCGATCCGCCGGCCGGCGTCGGCGGGATCACCGGCCAGCCCGATCTCGGGGAAGGTCAGCCCGGTGGAGCCGAACCGGCGCAGCACGGGCGGCGAGCTCAGCACACCGCCTCAATCCACATAGCCGACCGCCGTGGTCCGCGGGGACTCGGTGCTCAGCAGGTCGACGAGCCGGTTCAGCGGCTCCTCGAGGCTCCGGTACTCCGACGCGTCCAGCGACACCGTCAGGGTCGGCTTCTCCGGGTCCAGGTAGAACGACCGGTAGCCGCGCACCACGTCGGCGATAGCCGGCAGCGAGTAGCCCCACTCGTGCAGCAGCGGGACGCCGTACTCGCGCAGGGTCTCCAGCAGCTGGTCGTGCCGGGCCGCGTTCACCATCACCCCGAACAGCGCGACGCCCATCTCCATCGCGTACAGCGGTGCGGGGTCCTCGTCGGCGATCCACTCCACGTCGAAGTCGATGAAGTGCAGGTGCCCGGCCGGGTCAACGATCTCGTTGTAGCCCCACCGGTCGCCGAGGACGATGCCCGCGCGGTGCGCGCTCTTGAGCTGGTGCAGCATGCGCAGCACGGTGGCCGGGTTGCCGCCGTCGCGCAGCTCCTCGGCCAGCGGGCGGCCCGGAACGTACTCCAGCGCCAGCCAGTCGGCGCCCCGGGCGGCGATGGCGGGCGTCCGGACCCCGGCCTGCCGCAGCCGCTCGACGAAGCGCGCCTCGTCGTCCAGCGTGCGCAGCCGGAACCGCCCGCCCAGCTCCGACATGTGCGCCCGCTCGTAGAGCAGCCGGAGATATTCGGTGGTGGCGTCGCGGTCCTGCTCCTTGCGGACCCGCACCACGTACGCGGCCTTGGTGCCCTCCAGCAGCACGACGGTGTTGAGCATGCCGCCGCTGAGCTCGTGCACCGCGTAGTCGTCGGCCGGCAGCGCGGCCAGCGCCTGCCGGACCTGCCGGCTCATCTGGCCGGCCGGCGACGCCGCGGCCGGCGGAGCGGTCGTGCGGCGGCGGCCCGTCCGGTCGGCGGCCGCCGCGGCCACCTCCCGGTGCAGGTCGTCCAGTTGCGCGGCGCCGACCCGCTGGGCGGTCCACGCGGTGTCGCGCAGCTCGAAGAAGCGCTCGCCGCACCGGCCCTGCCGTGCCTCGTCGATGGCGCCCGTGAAGAAGGCCATGTTCGCGTCGTTGAGGTCGCGGATGACCGCCTCCTCGCGGCGCCGCCAGTCGTCGAGGCGGGCGTGGCCGCTCAGCTTGCGGTAGAGCCGGGGCAGCAGGTTGGTCCGGTAGCGGTAGAGCCACTTGTCCCGGGTGACCGTCTCGTTGTCGTGCGACTCCTCGATGAGCTTCGCGAGCCGGCCCAGGTCGCGGTCGGCGAAGTCGTACGCGTCGTAGGGCGAGGTGGCGTCGAAACCCTCGTGCAGCAGGCCGTCGCGCTCCATCTCGTCGGCGATCTCGGTGCCCGGGAACACGTCCAGCGCGTGCGTGAAGTTGCTCTCCAGGTACATCTCCTGGATCTCGTGCAGGAACGTCGCGGACGCCTCCAGGTCGGCGAAGCTGCAGTACGGCTCGTACATGATGAACCCGCACTGCAGCGCGATCCCGAGCCCGCGCATCTCGGCGACGATCTGCTTGTGCTGCTCGACAGTGGTGCGCTTCTTGAACCGGTCGAGCTGCGCCTCGCTGCCCGCCTCCAGCCCGACGAACGCCGAGACCAGGCCGCTCTCCGCCAGCCGCGGCAGCAGGGACTCGTCCCGCAGGAAGGTGTCCGAGCGGTACCGCACCCGGTAGGTCACGTCGAGTTCGCGGGCGATCAGCTCGTCGGCGATCTCGCGGGCCCGGCGCTGCGACGACGGGGCGCCGGTGACGAAGTTGTCGTCCGACATCCAGAAGTGCGTGATGCCCAGCCGGCGGTTCAGCATCTCCATCTCGTCGACGGTCTGCCCGGCCGTCCGCGCGTACCACATCCGGTCGTAGCGCATCGCGTCGATGCAGAAGGTGCAGTCGTAGTTGCACCCGCGGCTGGTCGTGATGCGGCACTCGGTGATCGGGGCGCGCAGAACCATCCACATCAGATCGTCGCGGGCCGGCACCGGAAGGTCGTGCACGCCCTTGGGCATCGCCCGGTACATGTCCATGATGCCGCGGTCGGCGGTGGGCGTGCGGGTCACCGCCTCCGGGATCGCGCAGGGGAACACGCCGCGTTCCAGGGCGTGGCCGAGCAGCACCATGGCGCGCTCGCCGTCCTTCATGCCGATGAAGTCCAGGACCGGGAACTTCGCCATCAGCTCCTTGTGGCACAGGATCGCGTGCGGGCCGCCGAGCCCGAGCACACAGTGCGGGCGCTCGGCTCGGATGATCTCGCAGATGCGCAGGCTGAGCATGAGCGTCATGGAGGTGACGCAGAGGCCCACCACGTCCGGGCGGGTGTCCAGGATCTCCTTGGCGATGGCCTCGGCCGAGTAGCTGTCGCGCGGGTCGTCCAGCCCGTCCCAGGCGTTGAAGAATGTGGACAGCTGGTAGTTCAGCTGCGTCGCCGGGAAGCCCTCGGCGCGCAGGTACGCCGCGATCGAGCCGAGTCCGAGGTGCTCCGCCCCGGCCATCGACACCGCGCTGGAGCGCAGCGATTCGGTGCGCGGCAGGACCAGCGTGAACCGTGGCCCGTCGCGGAGCACCACGTGCCCGACCCGGGAGTCGGCGGTCTGCGCCGGGTCGGGGATGAACTCGTTGAGGATGATCAGATTTGCCACGCGATGTCCTCCCGTTCCATCGCGCCCGACGGCGGCGCCCCGTTGATCCGGGCGTGGTTGGTGCTCGCCATCCGGTCGGCCGTCTTCGCCAGCTTCTCCAGCCGCTGCAGGTACGGGCGGCGCTCGACGCGCATCGCGTCGAAGTACCCGGCCACCGCGTCCATGTCGAAGGCGTTCTCGGCGTTGTCGATCGCCGCGTGGATGGTCTTGTGGTGCACCATCGCCATCAGGTCGAACAGCTCCTCGGCCTCCTCGTTGATCGCCCGGTAGGCCGCGGAGTCGGCGTCGCTGAGGTAGCCGCCCTGGTGGAGCCAGAGCAGGCGGGGCAGGTTGAAGGCGCGCAGCCGCATCAGGGACCGGTCGATCGCCATCAGCGGCGCGGTGTAGAGCGTGTCCATGGCGGCCGCCAGCGGCGCGATGCGCGGGTCCTCGTAGTCGTAGAGGCGGAAACCACCCCGGTACGGGTGCTCGAAGTGACCCAGCCCCTTCTTCTGGATCATGCGCCGGTACGGCGTACCCGGATAGACGTCCATGCTCTGCACGAAGTTGAACAGGTTGTACGCCTCACTGATCTCCAGCAGGAAATCGGTGTCCTGGCGCATGTCCGGGAACGAGGTCAGCGGATCGAAGAAGATGTAGCCGATCTGCAAGCCCATCCCGACGCTGCGGATCGCGCTGATCGTCGTGCGCACCTGGTCGGTGGTGCACGCCTTGCCGAAGTACTTCAACCGGCGCGGCGTCGCGGACTCGACACCGATCAGGCCCATGGTCACGCCCGCGCGGAACATCAGCGGGATGAGGTCGTTGCGCCCGTCGAACGCGTCGGCCCGGAAGTACGCCCGCATGGTGATCCGCAGCCGGCTCTCCAGCAGCGCCCGGCAGATGTCGGTGGCCCGCTCCTGCGACTGCGGCGAGCGGCTCACGAAGTTGTCGTCGACCAGCCAGAAGTGGTTGATGCCGAACCGTTCGTGCAGATCCTCGATCTCCCGTACGACGTCGTCCGGCGGCCGCAGGGTGTGCCGCCGGAAGCCGGCCCGGTCGGAGGTGGCGCAGAACGTGCAGAAGTCCATGCAGCCACGGCTGGTACTCAGCCGGGCCTCGTTCGCACCGGTCTCCGCGCGAATCTTGACCAGGTCGTCCCGGGCCGGGTCGGGCAGGTCCCACAGCGCGTACCGGTCGGTCACGGTCGGCGGCGGCTCGATGACCGGCATCCCGGGGGTGGTGAGGCGCAGCAGGTCACCCTTGCGCGCGCCGATCCGCCACCCGCCGCTGAGCGTGCCGTCGGCCCGCCGCACGAAGAAGCCGTCGCAGTCCTCCAGGCTCTCCCCGTCGCGCATCCGCTGCAGGAAGGCCGGCAGCGTGAAGTCGCAGTCGCCGACACCGACCGAGTCGATGTACGGCTCCTCGTTCAGCAACGGCTCGGCCGCCGCCGTCGCCTGGTGCCCGCCGAAGCAGATGTGCAGGTCGGGCCGGCGCTCCTTGAGGATGGCGGCGAGCCTGAGCGAGGTCTCCAGGGTGGGCCCGGTGACCGTGATCCCGCAGAAGTCGGCGTCCTCGGCGAGAATCTGCCGGGCCATGTCCTCCGGGTCGGGCTGAATTTCCAGGAAACCTTCCTGTCGCATCACGCGAAGGTAGGTCTCCAGATCGAAATTCATGATCTTTGCTTCGAATCCGGCCCGGCGCAGAGAGGCGGCGAGATAGGCGACCCCGATGTGCTCAGGACCTGCGACCGAGGTGAATGCCACTCCCGCATGAATGAGGGGCGGAACCACCAGAACGGCCTTGAAGGTATCGGTGGCGGACGCGGTCATAGAGCCCCCCGATGCTCGACGGACTGATCTCCGGACATGATCTTCGGAGAAGCGCGCCGAGCGGCCGGCATCCAACATGGACCGACGCGGAATCGCTGCCCGGTATGGTGTCTCGCGCTCTCGCCGGCGCCATTAAAGGATCATGTTCATCAATGGCAACCAGTGCTGAGGGTACGCATTAATCAACTACGGTGTCAACGACCACAGCGGCCCTCGATCGAAGGGGAAGGTTCCACCTGCCGCCATTGACCCGACCTCGACAAGATCGGGATCTGCGCTGCTGACGGCGGCCGCGGATCCGGTCGGCGACGCGGTCCGGGGTCCGGCCGGACAACGAGATCATGGCAGGGAAGGGCGGCATGACGAGATCGAAAAAGGCTCAGGGTAAAGCCAGGCAAAGCGCATGGAAACGAGAAAACCCGCCAGCGGCCACTACGGCGCAGGTCTATTGTAGATCTCAATATCAGTCAGCAATCTTTCCATTCGCCGACGCTGGCCCGACCCGGTCCGGCCAACGAATGAGGTCGACTCCATCGAGGTCATGAGCCACCTCGTCCCAGAAGTGGCCGAGGGCCAGCACACCGGCCCGCTCCGCGGCGGTTCAGCGGGGTGGCCCGACGACCACGTTGCCGCCGATCTCCGCGGCCTCGGCGAGCAGCTGGCGGCTGATCTCGAAGCCGTCCGGCCGCGGGGTGGTGAGGTCGCGGCCGGCGTGGCGGAACATCTTCTCCAGGCCGCCGGGAGTGGCGATGACGAGCAGGTCTGCCCGCTCGGACGTGATCCGGTAGCCGTGCGGGATGTTGCGCGGCAGGTAGACGATGCCGCCCTCCTCGAGTTCGTGGCGCTCGTCGCCGACCCACACCAGCGCGCTGCCCTCGATCAGCAGGAAGACCTCGTCCTCGCGGGTGTGCAGGTGAAACGGCGGCGCTTCGTCTTTGGCGACGTCGAAACGGCCGACACTGAGCTGCCCGTCGGTGGCGTCGCTGTCGAGCAGGACGCTGTAGGTCCCGCCATCGAGCCATTCGAGTTTCTGCTGCTGGCCGCGTTGTGCCAGGTACGGGATGGTCATGACGTTCTCCAATGCTCGTGGCGCGGATGGCCCGGCGGCCGGCGCCGGCCGAGGTGGCGGCCGGCGCCGTCACGTTGTTCAGGGAGCGGTCAGTCCTGACCGGCGCCGGAGAGCGTCGGGTAATCGGTGTAGCCGCGTTCGTCGCCGCCGTAGAAGGTGGGGCGGTGCGGCTCGTTGAGGGGCGCGCCGGCTTTGATGCGGGCCACGAGATCCGGGTTGGCCAGCGCCATGGCGCCGACGGTGATCACGTCGGCGAGGCCGTTGTTCAGATCCTCGACGCGGGTTTCGAGGTCGGCGCCGGCCCGGTTGAGCAGCAGCGGACCGGGCCAGTCGCTGCGGATCTGCTTGAGCAGCTCGTCGTTGCCGCCGTGGGCCACGTGCAGGTAGGCGAGTCCGAGCGGAGCCAGGGCCGCCACCAGGGCGCCGTAGATCGCGGCCACGTCGTGCTCGACGACGTCGTTGAACGGGTTTCCGGGCGAGATGCGGAAGCCGGTCCGGTCGGCGCCGATCTCCTGGGCGACAGCGGTGGCGACCTCGATCGCGAAGCGGATCCGGTTCTCGACGGAACCGCCGTACTGATCGGTTCGCTGGTTGGCGTTGCTGGACAGGAACTGGTGCAGCAGGTAGCCGTTGGCTCCGTGGATCTCCACGCCGTCGGCGCCGGCGGCGATCGCCGCGGCCGCCGCGCGACGGAATTCGTCGACCGTCTCGGCGACCTCCGCCGTCGACAGCTCACGCGGTTCGGGCACCGGCTGCATGCCGGCGGCGGTGAACATGGCGCAGTTGGCCTGTACCGCCGACGGCGCGACGGGCTGCCGTCCGTGTGGGGTGTTGTCGGGGTGCGAGATGCGGCCGACGTGCATCAGCTGGATGACGATGCGCCCGCCGGCGGCGTGCACGGCGTCGGTGACCTGACGCCAGCCTTGGATGTGCTCGTCGGTGTGGATGCCGGGGGTGAGCAGGTAGCCCTGGCCGTCGCGGGAGGGCTGGGTGCCTTCGGTGATGATCAGTGCCATCGAGGCGCGCTGGGCGTAGTACTCGGCGTTCATCGCGGTCGGCACGCCTTCCGGCGTCGAGCGATCGCGGGTCATCGGCGCCATCGCGAGACGATGCGCGAGCGGAATGGCGCCCAGCTCGATCGGGTTCCAGAGGTTGTTCACAGAGGGGTCTCCACTACGCTACGAACGTGGCTAGCCACGTTCTTGGGGCTGTTGATGGGTTGGTCGGCGGCCGGGCGTCATGCCGCGGCTGCTCAGCCTCGGGCGGCCGTGGCGGCGGAGGCCAGAAGGTCGGCGACGGGGTTGAGGAACGCGGGCACGCCGGCGGTGGTCGAAGCCGGGGCACGACGCATCCCCGGATGTCACGGCATCCGGCTGCGTTCGGCTGTCTCAGCGGGTGGTGTCGTTGCCGTCGTTGCGCAGGGACTGCTCGATGGTCCGCGCCAGCGTGACGAAGGCGCCGATCTGTTCCGGCTCGAGGAATTGGGTGGACACCTGCTCCAGGCGCGCCCACATCGCTTCCAGCGGCTCGCGCATCGCCCGCCCCCGGTCGGTCAGGAAGACCTGCTGGACGCGGCGGTCGTGGGCAGCGGCCTCCCGGCGCAGCAGGCCGGCGTCCTGCATACGGCTCACCGCCTTGGAGACGGTGGAGTGGTCGAGGCCGGCGCTGGCAAGAAGTTCTGACTGCGTCTGCCCGTCGCGTTCCATCAGCTGCATCAGCAGCAGCTCCTGGCCGGGGTGCAGACCGAGGTCGCGGAGCAGGGCGCCGGCGAAACCTCGGTGCGCCCGGGCGAGGGCGAAGATGGCGAAGCTCAGTGGCCCGGTGCGGACCGTGAGATCGTCGCTGCCGTCCACGGCGGTGTCCGCATCGTCCGGTGCAGCATGCGATGCGGTCACGATGTCTCCTGCGGGTCGAGAGTCGGGGTGGCCATGGTTATCACCGCCTGAGAAGGTATCCGTGCCGCCGAGTGGGAGGTGGTCGACCCGCCGGAATGTGGCCGACCACCTAAACCTGCCACGGAATCGGTGGCTGGCCAAGCTTCTATGATGGACAGCACACACGTGGCTGGCCATCTAAATGCCGGCCGGTTCGAGCGACCGGTGCGCGGCGAGAAAAGTCCCGACCCTGGACGAGCAGGTCAGCGCGTCAGCAACTCACGCAGTGACTTGACGATCTCGGCGGGTGCCTCCTCGGCCATGAAGTGGCCGCTGGTGACGGTGCGGTGGTGCAGATCGGCGACCCAGGGCCTCCACAGCGCGGCCGCGTCGAAACCCAGCGCCGAACCCCAGTCCTGCTGGATCACGGTCACCGGCATCCGCAGCTGGTTCCCGGCGGCCCGGTCGATCTCGTCGTGCTCGATGTCGATGCCGCCGGTGGCGCGGTAGTCGGCGACGATCGACGGCACCGCATCGCGCGACGCCCGCAGGTACTCCGCCCGCACGTCGGCCGGAATGGCGTCCGGGTTGTTGGTCCAGGTGTCGAGGAAGTAGCCGAAGAACGCGTCGGCGCTGTTGCCGATCATCTGCTCCGGCAGGCCCGGCGGCAGCGCCATCAGGAACAGGTGGAAGCCGACCGCCGCGCTGCGACCCCGCAGGATCTCCCAGGAGTCGAGCGTGGGCAGCACGTCCAGCGACGCCAGGTGCGTGACCACACCCTGGTGGTCGAGCCCGGCCCGGATCGCCACGTGCGCGCCCCGGTCGTGCCCGGCCAGGGCGAACCGGTCATGCCCCAGGGCCTTGGCCAGCGCGACGATGTCCGCCGCCATGGTCCGCTTGGAGTACGCGGTGCCGTCGGGATCGGCCGGCTTGTCGCTGTCGCCGTACCCGCGCAGGTCGGGAACGATCACCGTGTGGTCGGCGGCGAGGTCGGCCGCGACGTGGCGCCACATCAGGTGCGTCTGCGGAAAGCCGTGCAGCAGCACGATCGGGCTGCCGGAACCGCCGACGGCGGCGTTGAGGGCGACACCGTCGGCGACCTCGACGCGCCGGTACTCGAAGCCACTGATCTTGGTAGTCATGATGGGACCTTTCCTTGACGCCCCGCCCTTCTGGCGGTGCGAGAAGATCCTGCGTCGCCGCGGTCAGCAGCCGGTCAGTAGCGGATCAGTGCCGACGGAGCACCGTCGGCCACCTGCTTAGATGGAGATCATGAGCACCCGGACACCGGCGGCGGACGCCGTGACCTTCGGCGTGCTGGGTCCCATCACGGCAGCCGGCGGGCACGGCGACATAGCGCTGCGCGGCGCCCGGCAGCGTGCCGTGCTCGCCCGGCTGCTGATCGCCCGCGGCCACGTCGTACCCATCGATCAGCTCATCACCGATCTCTGGGACGACCCGCCGGACGGGGCGATGAGTGCCGTGCGGACGTTCATCGCCGACCTGCGCCGGGCGCTGGAACCCGACCGCCCACCACGGCAGCCGCCCTCGCTGCTGATGACCACACCACCGGGGTACGTGCTACGCGCTGCCCGCGACAGCGTCGACGCCTGGCGCTTCGAAGACGCCGTCACCCACTCCAGGGAGCTGCTGGCCGGCGGTCAGGCCGCGCGGGTGCTCGGCGTGCTGGACGACGCGCTCGCGATGTGGCGAGGACCGGCGTATCCGGAGTGGACCGGTGACTCCTGGGCTCGCGGCGAGATCGACCGTCTCGACGATCTGCGCCTGCTGGCCGTCGAGCGCCGCGCCGAGGCGCTGCTGCATCTCGGTCGCGCCGAGGAGGCCGTGACCGATCTGCAGGCTCACGTCGTGGCCGCGCCGCTCCGCGAGGACGGCTGGGGGCTGCTGGCCACCGCCCTGTACCGCTCCGGCCGGCAGGGTGAAGCGCTCAGCGCCCTCCGGCGAGCCCGCGACACACTCGTCACCGAGCTCGGCGTCGATCCCGGCGTCCGGTTGCGACAGCTGGAAGCCGACATTCTCGCGCAGGCACCGCATCTGATCGCGCCCGCTGTCCCGCCTGCGGCCGAGCGGATCTCGGCGGCCGGGCGCAGACCGTTCGTCGGCCGGGAGAACGAGCTGACCCGGCTCACCGTGCTGGCCGATCAGGTCGTGCGGCAGGCCCGCCCCGGTCTGGCTCTGATCTCCGGCGACGCGGGTTCCGGCAAGTCCGCCCTGGCCGAAGCCGTGGCCGAGCACCTGCGGTCGATGGGGTGGGTGGCGGCCTGGGGTCACGGCCCCGAGCACGCCGGCGCCCCCGTCGCGTGGCCGGTCACCCAGATCTGCGCAGCCCTCGGCGCACCGGATCTGGTCACCGGCACACCCGCGCCCGAACCGGCGGTGGCCCGTTTCCATCTGCATCGTGCGGTGGTCTCGCTGGTGGAGGACGCGGCGGCCCGGACGCCGGTGCTGCTGGTCCTCGACGATCTGCATCACATGGACGAGGACACCCTCGGCCTGATCAGCGCCCTGTTGACGGTCCCAGAGGCGGTGCACGGGCCGGTCCTCGTGCTGGCGACGTACCGGGCCACCGCCGTCACACCGTTGCTCACCGCGGCGCTGGCCGCCTTCGCCCGCACCGAACCGGTCCGGCTGTACCTGGGCGGCCTGCCCGAGTCCGCGACCCGGGAGCTGGCTCGTGCGCTCACCGGCGAGGATTTCGACGATGCGACCGCACGTATCCTGCATCGGCGCAGCGGCGGTAACCCGTTCTTCGTCCGGGAACTGGCCCGGGTGCTGCGCGCCGAGGGACCGGCGGCCCTGGACGCGGTGCCGGTCGGGGTACGCCACGTGATCCGGCACCGGCTCGCCCAGCTACCCGATTCAGCGCAGCGGGTGCTGCGCGAAGCCTCGGTTCTCGGCCGCGACGTCGACCCCGGTGTGCTCGCCGCGCTCGGCGGCGACGAGGAGACCCTGCTCGACGCCGTCGACAGCGCGGTCGCCGCCGGTTTCCTGACCGAGTCCGCCGGTCAGCTGCGTTTCACCCACATCCTGGTCCGCGACACCCTCTACGAGGACCTGTCCGCGCTGCGCCGGGCCCGCTGGCATGCTGCGGCCGGGGCGGCGATCGAGCGCCTGCATCCGTACGACGTCGTCGTGCTCGCGCACCATTTCGACCGGGCGGGCACCCGGGAAACGGCGGCGCGCGCCGCGCGGTACGCGCGCGCCGCAGCCGAGCAGGCGGAACGTCGCGCCAGCTCGCACGAAGCCGCCCGCTTCTGGCAACAGGCGGTGGCCGCGCACGACCGCGCCGACGACGGTGACATCGCCGGCCGGCTCGTCGCCGTCATGGGATGGTGCCGGGCCCTGGCGGTCACCGGGCACCTCGACACGGCACGCCGTCACCGCGCGGCCGCCATCGCGACCGCGGAAGAACTGGACGATGCCGCCCTCACCGCCGACGTGCTCGCCGCCTTCGACGTTCCCGCCGTCTGGACCAGCAACGACGACGAACACCTGTCCGCCCGTGTCGTCGCCGCCGCCCAGCGGTGCCTGCCCGCCCTGCCCGCCGCGGACCGGCATCGACGCAGCCGGCTGCTGAGCCTGATCGCGCTGGAGTCCCGCGGCACCCGAAGCGGCATCGGTGCGGCCGGCGCACGTGAGGCCGAGGAGCTGGCCCGTGCGGCGGGCGATCCGGCGCTGCTGGCGTTCGCCCTCAACGCCCGATTCATGCACACCTTCCACCGCTGTGGCCTGGCCGCCGAACGCGCCGCCATCGGCGCCGAGCTGGCCGCCGTCGCCGCCGCACACGAGCTGGTGACCTTCGAGGTCCTGGGCCATCTGATCCTGCTGCAGGCGCACAGCGCGCTCGGTGACTTCGCCGCCGCGGACACCGCAGCGACCGCCGTCGACGCCCTCGCCGCCCGGTACGACCTTCCGCTCGCCACCGCCTTCACCGGCTGGTACAGCGGGTTGCGGCTGGCCGGCAGTGGCCGGTACGCGCCGGCCGAAGCCGCCTACCGCAGCGCCGATGAGCATCTGCGCGGTAGCGGCATCGCCGGAATGGAACACGGCCTGCTGCCCCTGGCCCTGCTGTCGTTACGCCTCGGCGAACCCGGCCCGGACTTCACCGGGTGGCAGCAGCAGGCGAAGGGCTTGGCGGAGATGCCATGGGGTCCGCACGAGCCGTGGGTCCGCCCGCTGCTGCTGCTGGCCACCGGGCAGCGGGCGCAGGCAGCCGCGGCGTTGCGGGCGCAGCCGGCCTCCCCGCACGATCTGCTGCGCGAGGCCCGGGCGTGCTTGAGCGCGCGGGCGGCCCTGGTCCTCGGCGACCGGACGGTCCTGCGACGGGTACACGCCGAGCTGTCACCGGCCGCCGGTGAGGTGGCGGCCGGCACCGGCATCCTCAGCCTCGGGCCGGTGGCCGCCCATCTGCACGCCATCCAGGCCGCCCTCGAAGCGGGATGAGCCCGCCGACGGCCGCGCCGGACTTGAGTCTCCAGCGGCATGAGGGTTGATCGTTATGGGCATGGGTGATCTTCTGACGATCGGGCAGGTGTCGCGGCGCACCGGCCTGGCAGTGCACACGATCCGGTACTGGTCGGACAGCGGCCTGGTCGTGCCGAGTGGCCGCTCCGCCGGCGGCTACCGCCTCTACGACGGCACCGCGGTGGCCCGGCTCGAGTTGATCCGTACGCTGCGCGACCTGGGGTTCGGTCTGGAAGCGGTGGGAGAGGTGCTGCGCGGGCGCAGCTCGATCGCGGACATCGCCGGCGTCCACGCACAGGCGCTGGACGCCGAGATCCGGCTCCTGGAGGTCCGTCGTTCCCTGCTCCTGGCGCTGGCGCGCAGTGCGGACGCCGAGCAGGCGCAGGGACTGGTCGACCGGCTGGCGACGGTTTCGGCGGCTCATCGGCAGCGGCTCATCGACGCGTTCGTCGATGAGCTCGCGGCGTCGGTGCATCCGCACTCCCCCGAGCGCGCCGAGAAGCTGCGGTCGTGGCTTCCGGCCGAGTTGCCCCGTGATCCGACGCCCGCGCAGGTCGATGCGTGGGTGGAGCTGGCCGAGCTGGTGAACGATCCGGAGTTCGTGAGCATCACGCTGGACTCGCCCGCCACCTCGCCGGCCGACGCCGCGTCCGGGATCGACCACGGGCCGGTGTTGCGTCCGGTACGCGCGGCGATGGACGACGGAGTGCAACCGGTGTCGCCGCAGGCACGACAGATCGTCGACGCCATCGTCGGGGACCTCCCCCGGTCCCGGTGGCGGGAGCTGGCGGACCAGGTGGACACCTACACGCATGCGAAGGCCGAACGGTACTGGACGTTGCTGCAGATTCTGAACGGGCAGCCGGCGATGCCGCCCGCCGCGCCGTTGTTCGCCTGGTTCGCGGCGGCGTTGCGGTTTCACGGGCAGCATGGGTGAGCAACTGGACAGCGGCACCGCGGTACGCGCGTATCCGGCATCGCCGTGTCGGTGGCCACTCACCCTCGGTCCGCGAGCCACGATTCTCTATCCAGCGGTATAGGCGGATCTCGGACCCTGGCCAGATCCGGCGCGATCCTTCAGCTGCCAGGATTCACGGCATGTCGGAAACGAAAACCCGCATCCGCTCATGGGCCTCCTATCTGCTGGCCGTCTTCGCGGTGCAGCTGGTACTTCACCTTCTTGTCAGAACCGAGCAGTTCGGCGATGGCCCATTGGAGCATTCCTTCGTACGTGTCGGCATCGGCCTCGTCGTGGCGCCGATCATCGTCGTCGCGGCGTCGTCGCTCTCTCGCTCGATCAGGGTGAAGTCACAGTCGTGACGAGGCGATCGCGCCGCAGAGCGAAGTGGTCCACGCTCAGCGCCGCCCGCCCACCGATCGGGATGACCACACAGGACAGCGCATGGCGCGGATGCGGGAGGCGCGGGTACGACAAACGGTCCCTCTCGCGTACGAGAAGGACCGTAGGGCGGTGGGGTCAGGCAGCGTCCGCGTGCCGTCGGGGCTGATAGTTCTGATGGTGCCGCAGAGCGTCTTCGAGCTGGTCCTCAAGGATGATGATCCG